>CAZUUP010000188.1:5538-9734 GCA_964623105.1 uncultured Akkermansia sp. | reverse complement strand
AGCGCCTCCTCTCCCCGGCCCTCTCCTCCGTTCCGAACGGAGGAGAGGGAGACGGGGACCTTGGTGCGGACGACACGTCCTTTCGCGAAGGACGATACCCAGCGTTCAATGCGATTTTTCATGGTGTTTTCCGGAACATGACTTTCTGGAATTCGGTCTCGACACGCCGCTCGTACTCGGCGAGCGCCGCGGCATCCTGATGCTCGGCAAGGTAGCGGAAAATCTGCCGCGTCCGCTCGGCGAACGGCCGCCATTCCTCCTCGGACGCGCCATTCGTTTTCAGCAGATAGGTGGCGTAATAGTGCGCCTTGCCGAGCATTTCGCGGACGGCGCGGGTGATCTTGGCGTCGTCGCCATGGGCCTGCGCGCACTCCTGGAGCAGCGTGGTCAGGTCGGTGATCGAGCCGGCGACATCGAGCATCTGGAGGCGCGCCTTGGCCTTGGCGAGGCGGATCTGGTGGCGGACGAGCGGGCGTTCCTCGGCGGGCAGTTCGGCGGTGAGCTTGTCGTATTCCTCGACGATGAGTTCCCAGTCCGGCTCCTTCGCCCGCTCGAGTTCGCGAATCGCGACGACGTGCGCGTGGGCTTTTTCGCGCGCGACCTGCACCTGCCCCTGGTTGAAGTGATAGTAGATCACCCCCACCGGGAAAAGCAGCCAGAGCAGGGTGAAGAACTTTCTCATCGCACGGTAACGCCGACTTCCCGCACTCGGGTCTCATTCACCGGACGGCGCCCGGGCGGGGCCACCTTCCAGTCAGTGCCAAAGAACTCCAACGCCACCGGAATCAATGCAAAAATCCCCGCGCCCAAAGCCATCGCGAGCACGGCGAGTTCCTCGAGGCTCAAGCCGCGCCGTGGCGGCGGCACCGTCACCACCAGATCGCCCAGGGCCGTGGTTGGGAGGTGCTTCTCGTTCACGTCGTGGTAAGTGCCGCCGAGAGCGGCGGCGACGCTCCGCAGCGTGTCGCTTTCCTGGCGCGACTGATGCCCGTCGATGAACGTACCCTTGCGCGGATTGCCCAGGCCGAGCACAAAGACCTCCTTCACCGATTTGGGCCGGGGAAGGATGGGGACGAGATTCACGGAATCGCCGTCGGTGAAAATCACCAGCCGGGTGCTGCCCGGGGGGAAATCATTGACCAGCTTCACCGCCGCGTTGATCGCCTGCCCGAGGTCGGTCTGCCCCAGCGGCATCGCGTAGGTGAGCGGCAGGCCGTTGAAAACGTTGCGCACCAGCTCGGGATCGCGCGCTTCCATCACGACCGGCACCGATTCGGTCCAGAAACCGATCACGCCAAAGCGCAGGTTGCCGCTCACGCGCTGGAGAATGGCCTCGACCACCTCGCGCATCCGGGCATGCCGCGTCTGCTTCCCCTCCGGCCCCGCATCCACGAGATACATGCTCGGCGACAAATCCCCGACGAAGACCAGCCGCGTGGCTTCCCGATTGGATGCGGCTTGGTCGCCGCCACCCGCCGCGGCGAGCTTCAACAAGATCAGCGTTGCCAATCCCCAGGCGAACGCTGCCAGACACAGGGATCGCAGCAGCGGCAGGATGATCGTCCAGCGGTGCGCGCGGCCGGTTGGACCAAACGCCAGCCGCCCCACCACACGAATTCGCCGCACATGCAGCCACTCGGCGAGCAGCGCCAGGAGCAGAATGGCAAGAGCTGAGGTCAGCGGGATCATGTGCCGGGAACAGCGCGGCCATCCGCGAAAGGTTCGGAACGAAGGAATCGATCATCGAGTCCGCATCTGCCACAAATGGGTACCATGGCGGGCATGTAAACCTTGGCTGTCGCCGGTCACAAGCTGTAAACGGCCGCCGTCCCAAGACGACACCCGCCGCCAAGCCGCCTTGCGCATCCGCCGCGATTGACCCGCGATACCGCCTCCGGCCCATAAACTGCAGTTCGTCGCCGCTGGTCTAGTTTCAAAACCCCCCGCTTCGCAGGCCGATGCCGCTTGCAGACCGCCGGAAGTGTCAGCACCCTTCAGGCACCGATGACTGCCCGTTACCGCCTCGTTCTCGGCCTGCTGACCAGCCTGATCCTCTCATCCGGGGCTGCCGAACCACGTCCCAAACGGCTCGCGCAACTGCCGCCGCCCGTGCGCCAAACGATCGACGCACTCGTCGGCGACGGACGCCTGCTCGACCTCGAACGGACCGAGGAAAAAGGGCAGGCCGTTTACGAAGGCGAGTTCCGGCGCGACGGCAAGGTCCGCGGATTCGCAGTCGCGGTGGACGGAATGCTGACCGCGCGACAGCTTTTCGAGGAGGAACTGCCGGCTGAAGTGCAGCGAACGCTGCGGGCTCAACTTGCCGACACGAAGCCCGGCGCGATTTACTGGACGAACGACGACGGCGACCCGGCTTACTTCGCCGAGTTCACCCGCGCGGGCGTCGGGCGCTCGCTCACCATCGCCCCGGATGGATGGCTGTCCGCCCGCGAAATGTCACTCGCCGAGCTGCCCGAGCCCGTGCGACTGGCCGCCGCCCGTGAACTCAAGGGTGCCAGCCCCGTCCGGATCGATCGGGTGGACGACGGACTCGAGATCAGCTTCGACATCACGCTGCCCGGGCCGGGCGGCGAACGCACCGTGAGCTTCGATCCGGCGGGGAACCTCGTGGCCGAGGAGATTTCCGCATCCGAACTGCCGCCGGCCGCCCGGAAACGAATTGATGAGCACCGCGCCGGCGCCCGGGCAGCCGGGCTCTTCAAATGGCAGGATGACGGCGAAACCTTTTTCGAGGCCGTGTTCGTGCGCAACGGCACCCGGCACGGCTGCACGGTGCTGGGCGATGGCTCGCTGGCAAGCACGCTGCTGCCGCTTTCCCAGGCCCCGGCTCCGGTACGAAAAGCCGTCGAGGAGCGACGCGGGTTTGTGGTCCGCATCGAACATCACCGCGGAGAGGGTGAGAATTATTTTGAAGTGAGGCTGCGCGCCGAAGGCAAGACCCGTCGGCTGGAGTTCCATCCGGACGGCGCACCGCGCTGAGCCCTTGCCGCGGCCCGGGCCCCTGCTGGAGACTTCCGGACAGCCAGCGGCAAGATATGCCTTGGTCCCGGCCACCTTCCGGGTTAAATCGTTTCCACAACCAAACGTCTGGCCCGCGACAATTCCGCCCCAGGTCCCAACCATGAACGCCCGAAACCTGTTCGCAGCTCTCATCCTCACCACCACGCTTGCGGTCGCCGCGCAGAACCAGCCGGCCACCGCTGCGACCGCGTCCGGCAGCCATCCTTGGACGGTGTTTCCCGGAGGAACCGGTCCCGGCAACGGGCGCCATATCGTCTTCATCGCCGCCGAGGAATCGTATCGCTCGGAAGAATCGATGCCGGCGATGGCCCGCGTTCTCGCCCGCCACGGATTCAAGTGTACCGTCCTGTTCGCCATCGACCCGACCAATGGCACAATCAACCCGATGATAAAGGATAACATTCCGGGGCTGGAGGCTCTGGAATCGGCGGACCTGCTGGTGGCGTTTTTCCGTTGGCGCGAACTCCCTGATGCCCAAATGAAGCGAATCATCGATTACACCGAATCCGGCCGGCCCATCATCGGCATTCGCAATGCCACCCACCCGTTCCGCTACGTCAAACGACCGGACAGCCCGTACGCCCGATTCGATTCGGGGAGCAAGGAACCCCGCGGCGGCTGGGGCCGGCTGGTGCTCGGCGAGACGTGGGTCTCGCACTATGGCAAAAACCTGGTCGAGAGCACCCGCTGCAGCGTCGCTCCCGGGGCCGCAGCGCACCCGATCTTCCGCGGGGTCGCGGGAAATTTCTGGATTCCCGATGATGTTTACGGGATCAGCGAATCGCTGGCGGGCGACAGCTTCCCCGTGCTGCTGGGTCAACCGCTGACGGGCTGGTCGCCGGAAGACAAACCCCATCCCGACAAGAAGCCACTCCCAATCGCGTGGACGAAGACTTACACCGGCCAGGCGGGAAAGACCGCGCGCATCTTTACCACCACCATGGGCCACGGCGACGCCTTCAAGATCGCCGACTTCCGCCGCATGCTGGCGAACGCCTGCTACTGGTGCCTGGGCATGGAGGCCCGGATTGACCCCAAGTCGGATGTCCAGATCAGCGCCTCCTACAATCCCGGACCTGTGGGTGGCAAAGGCCTGAAGACCGGCGTCAAACCAGCCGATCTGCAGTAACGCCAAACGAGCGGCCGGGCTGAGT
>CAZUUP010000188.1:3371-5438 GCA_964623105.1 uncultured Akkermansia sp. | reverse complement strand
CTCCGTCCGCGCATTCGGGCCATTGTAATTGAGGCAAGCGGAGAGCTTGCGAACGCCGAGACGCGCCGAAGGAGGGAAGGTCGGGTGCTTGCTAGTCGGTCATTGGTCGCTAAATGGAGCCTTGCCGATGCCGGGGCCAGCTCTCGTTATTCTCTGTATCCAGCGTGTCGCGGAGGTTTCCATTCCGGTTTTAACTGAATGGAAACGGGCCAGCGAGCTGCGGAAATCGGATTCAGTACAGCCAGGGGAGCAGGCGGCGCGTGGTGGCGGCGTAAGCCGGGTATTCGGGGAATCTGCGGCACAGCCATTCCTCCTCGCGGCGGGATTTGGCGAGAAGTACGGCGGCAAGGATGGGTGCCGTGAGGAGTGCCGGGGCGCTTTGCCAGAGCAAGCCCCAGCCGACCGCGGCGAGGATGAGGCTGCCATAGAGCGGGTGCCGGACGAGGCGGTAAACGCCAGTGCGGACGAGGCGGGCGTGCGCCGGCGGTTGCGGATAGGGCGAGCGATTGGTGCCGAGCGCGCGGACGCCGGCGATTCCGAGCACGCCGCCAGCAAGAAACAGAAGGACGCCCGCGGCAATGCTGGCGGGGTGATGCCACTGGCCGGGAAAGGCGGGGCCGAGCACGACGACGGCGATGGAGAGCAGGTTGTGTGTCAGAACCCAGAGGCCGCCTTGGGCGAAGAACTTTCCGGTCATGGGCGGAGGAGGAGGCGCGGGATAGGGGCGGGGCGGGCGACGTGGTAGTTCACGGGCGGCGGGTGCCGGCTTGGACGTAGCCGTGGTTTTGGAACCACGCGATGGCATCGGCGAGGGCCTGGCGGGGCGGGGTTTGCGGGAGGCCGAGTTCGCGGATGGCCTTGCCGGGGTTGAAGAACATTTTGTAGCGAGCCATGCGGACGCCGGCGAGAGGGGCTTTCGGGGGTTTGCCGGTGAGGCGGGAGACGGCTTCGTCGATGTGGGCGGCAAGGAGGGCGAGGTGGTAGGGGACTTGGAATTTGGGGGCGGGCAGGCTCGAGATTTCGGCGAGAACGTCGAGGGCTTGCTTCATGGTCCAGTTGCCGTCGGCGTGGCCGAGGATATAGCGCTCGCCGGGGCGGCCTTTCTCGGCGGCGAGGATGTGGCCGACGGCAACGTCGCGGACGTGGACCCAGTTGAGGCCGGTGTCGAGGTAGGCGGGGAGCGCGCGGTTGAGGAAATCGACGATGACCTGGCCGGTGGGGGTGGGTTTGACGTCGCGCGGGCCGACGGGGGCGCTGGGGTTGACGATGACGACGGGGAGGCCGGTGGCGGCGAGTTCGCGGGCGACGACTTCGGCGCGCCACTTGGAGAGCTTGTAGGGGTTGCTCATCTGCGCCTCGGAGACGGGGGCGGATTCATCGGTGGGGGTTACGGTGCCGTGGGTCACGCGGGGCAGGCCGATGCAACCGACCGTGCTGGTGTAAATGATGCGGGAACAGCCGGCGGCGGCGGCGGACTGGATGACCGTGCGGGTGCCTTCGACGTTGGCGGCGAACATCGGGGCGTAATCGGGCAGCCAGAGGTGGTAGCTGGCTGCGACGTGGAAACACCAGTCGCAGCCGCGCAAGCCGGCGGCCAGCGCAGCGCGGTCGGCGATGTCGCCGGGGATGGGCTCGTAATCGACGCCGGCCAGACCGCGCAGGTCGGCATTGGGGCGGAGCAGGGCTTTGACGCGATGACCGCGGGCAACGAGTTCGTGGACGAGGTTGGCGCCGATGAAGCCGGAGGCGCCGGTGACGAAGCAGTTCATGGCGGGGCGTTAAGGCAGGAAGGTGGCGGGGGAAATTGCGGGAGGAAACGGTGTTCAGCCGATGACTTCCGCGATCAACTGAGGAATGCCCGAGGCGGCGTCGCGGATGGCGAAGGCACCGGCGAGGCGGGTGCTGGCGGCCGCGGCAGCGGCGGCATCCGCGGCGTGGATGAGGGCAAGGACGTCGCCGGTGCGGACACGGGTGCCGGGAGGGGCGAGGATTTCGATGCCGACCTCGGGATTGATGACGGTGTCCTTGGTGAGGCGTCCGCCGCCGAGGTGGCGGACGGTTTAGGCG
>CAZUUP010000188.1:0-3361 GCA_964623105.1 uncultured Akkermansia sp. | reverse complement strand
AGGTGGTGATGAAGCCGGTGTTGGTGGCGCGGTGTTCGAGGAGGACGGGAGCGGTCTGGCCGGCCTGCAGTTTGCGGCGGAAGGCGGCGAGGTCGGCGCCCTGGGCGGCGAGCAGTTCGTCCCATTTTTCACGGGCGCGTCCGTAGGCGAGCATGCCGGCGGCCTGCTCGCGGGCGGTATCGAGGCTGCGGACTTTGCCGGAGAGGACGAGAAGTTGGGCGGCGCACTCGATGACAAGCTGGCGGAGGTCGGCGGGGCCCCGGTCTTCGAGGCAGGCGACGGATTCGCGGACTTCGAGCCAGTTGCCGCAGGCGCGGCCGAGCGGGGCGCTCATGCCGGTGATGAGGGCGCGGGTGGGGACGCCGCATTCGCGGGCGAGGTTGACGAGCGAGAGGGCGAGGGCGCGGGCCTGGCCGTGGTTGGGCATGAAGGCGGCGGTGCCGAATTTGACGTCGATGACGAGGGCATGGAGCCTTTCAGCGAGCTTCTTGGAGAGGATGGAAGCGGTGATGAGGGGGATGCTCGGGACGGTGGCGGTGACATCGCGGAGGGCGTAAATCTTTTTGTCCGCGGGGATCATGGTCTCGGTCTGGCCGCCCATGGCGACGCCGATTTGCTGGACCTGGCGGACGAGGCGATCGGGGGCGAGCTGGGTGGTAAAGCCGGGGATGGACTCGAGTTTGTCGAGGGTACCGCCGGTGATGCCGAGGCCGCGCCCGGAAATCATGGGCACGCGCAAACCCAGGCAGGCGAGCAACGGGGCCAGGGGAAGGGAGACTTTGTCGCCGATGCCGCCGGTGGAGTGTTTGTCCACCACGGGGCGGCCATCGTCGGGGAATTTCAGGGTCTCGCCGGAGTCGCGCATGGCGAGGGTTAGGGACCGGGTTTCCTCGTTGGAAAGACCGCGAAAGAAGACGGCCATGAGGAAGGCGGCCATCTGGTAGTCGGGAATCTGGCCGGCGGTGTAGGCGCTGACGGTCTGGCGGATCTGGGCGTCGGTGAGCGGGAGACCGTCGCGCTTGGCTTCGATGAGGGAGAGGAAGTTCACGGGGCGGGCGGTGGGTTATTCGGCCAGACAGAGGTAACGGAGGTCGGAAAAGCGAATCACCTTGGTGTTCCGTTTTCTCAGATCACCGATCAGCGGTTCGTCGGCGGTCAAGACCAGCAATTCCCGTTTTGCGGCGAGACTAACGATGGCGGAATCAGTCAGGCCAAGGACCGGAAAAATGTCCATCCGGCTCGTTTCGCGGGCTGGCTCGGAGAGTTCCTCCAAAATCGCGATCTGGTCCGCGGCGACGCGAAAAAAACTGACGCGATTGGCTCCCTTCAACTCGTTCGATAAATTGCTGACCTCAGCGAGAATGTGCGGGGTGGTGATGACTTTCTCCCGCTTCTGAAAATAATAGATGATCTGGGCCAGAAGCTGGAAATCCTCCGGGTCGTAGTGACTCAACTTCTCACGGCATTTTTTGATGAGCCGCCGCTCGACGCAGCCGACGAAGTAGAGGAGCAGGAGGTTGGCATCGACCAGCAGGCGGCGGCGTCCGTGTTCAGCGAGCAGCGATTGCAAGCCAGCCGGGATGCTCATTCCGCCGGGTGCATTTTCATCGCGACCACTTCGCCGGACGCGGCGTTGACTTTGAAGATTTTCAGCTTCCGGGCGGGCACGCGCAGGAACGGCGGGAGCAGAGGGTCATTCTTGCGCGGGGCGTCGTAACCCAGCGTCACCAGCCAGAACTGGTTGTCCTTCGAACGTTCAATCTCTTCGAGCGACGGCTTGGTTTGCGGGACCAGCAGATTGGTGCTCTTTCCGAACAGGGAGTTGAAGTACCCGATCGCCGAACGGACAGCCTGGCCGGCATCCACCTGCTTCCCGACGGGCGACAGCCGACTCCCTGGTCGGCTCTGAGGCGTGGATCCTCGTCCATTTGCGAGCCGTGATTTGGTGGCGTTCATGGCGATTGATCGCAGCGGTGAAACTGATGTCGCCGCAGAATTTATCCCAGAAAGCGCTTCGCCGCCACGGTCGCGTTGTGGCCGCCAAACCCGAAGGAGTTGTTCAGGATGGCGTCGATGCGCATGGGGCGGGCGGTATGCGGGACGTAGTCGAGGTCGCACTGCGGATCGGGGCGGTCGAGATTGATCGTGGGAGGGGCGATCTGGGTTTCGAGGGCTTTGCAGCAAAGGGCCATCTCGACGGCACCGGCGGCGCCAAGCATGTGGCCGGTGGCGCCTTTGGTCGAGCTGACGGCGAGGCGGCGGGCGTGGTCGCCGAAGACGGATTTGATGGCGAGGGTTTCGCAGATGTCACCCTGGGGTGTGGAGGTGCCGTGGGCGTTGATGTAGGAGATGTCGGTGGGGTTGAGGCCGGCGGAACGCAGGGCCATCTTCATGCAGCGGGCGGCGCCCTCGCCGTCGGGAGCGGGAGCGGTGATGTGGTTGGCGTCGGCGGTGTTGCCGTAGCCGACCATTTCCGCGTAGATGCGGGCACCGCGGGCGCGGGCGTGTTCAAGTTCCTCGAGGACAATGACGGCGGAGCCTTCACCCATGACGAAGCCGTCGCGGTCCTGGTCGAAGGGGCGGGAGGAACGTTTGGGTTCGTCGTTGCGGGTGCTCATGGCGCGCATGGCGCAGAAGCCGCCGATGCCGAGGGGGACGACGGTGGCTTCGGCACCGCCGGCGAAGATGACCTGGGCGTCACCCATCTTGATGGTGCGCCAGGCTTCGCCAAGGGCGTGGGTGGAGGTGGCGCAGGCGGAACAGGTGGCGACGTTGGGGCCGCGCAGCCGGTGGTACATCGAGAACATGCCGGAGGCCATGTTCAGGATGAGCATCGGGATCATGAAAGGGGAGAGGCGTCCGGGGCCCTTGGCGAGGAGGACATTGTGTTGTTCCTCCGTGGTCTGAAGTCCGCCGATGCCGGAGCCGATGAAGCAGCCGACTTCGTCGCGGTTGACCTGATCGAGGTTGAGACGGGAGTCTTGCAGGGCTTTCCACCCGGCATAGACGCCGAATTGGACGAAGCGGTCGGTGCGACGGAGTTCCTTGGGCGAGGGGAGGGCGGGGGTGGGATCGAAGTTGCGGACCTCGGCGGCAATCTTGCAGTCGTACTGGGAGGTGTCGAAGGAAGTGATGCGGTCGATGCCGCATTGCGAGCGGATGACGTTATCCCAGAAAGTATCAATGTCGTTTCCGAGGGCGGAAACTACGCCGATACCGGTCACGACCACCCGACGTCCAGAGCCAACCGATGACATAAAAAGAAAAGTGCAGCTGTTACTGCGAGGCGCGCCGCTGCCCTGGGGGCAACTGGCCGGATTACTTGCGGCTCTCTTCGATGTACTTGATGACGTCGCCGACG
>CAZUUP010000187.1:0-9779 GCA_964623105.1 uncultured Akkermansia sp. | reverse complement strand
CGAATTCCGGGGCGGCGAGCTGCGTGGGGCCGGTTTTGGCGGAGGCGAGTTTCGGGAAGCCCTGGCACAGCTCGCGATGGTGGCTGGTGAAGAGCACCCACTCGACGCGCTTGACGCCGATCTCGCCGAGATGATCGAGGACGCTGCCGTCGCCGAGGTCGATGAGCAGCGCAGCGTCGCCGTCGCGGAGGACGTGGACGTTGCAGGTGTCGGTCCAGACGAAGAGATCGGGATGCGCAGCGGCGTCGGGTTGGGAGAAGCGGCCGGCGGCGGAGGAAGGCGTGGGTGCGGTTGCGAGGATGAAGGCGAGGAGCGCGAGCACGAGCGGGAGGGATTTCATGCGCGCGGAGTTTAGGCGGACGGGCGGGGAGGGGGGAGGGGGAAAGTGAATTGATCTTGGCGGCCAGCTTTTGGGGAATTGGGGGGCTGGGGAAAAGAAAACGGCCCGGACGTCTGCGCCCGGGCCGTTCCCTGTTTTGTCTCCTTGGCGTCAGGGAAGGACGTACACATTCACGCGGCCGGTGGCCGGACCGTTCTGGTCGATGCTGACGGCGAAGGATAAATGGCCGGTGTTGAACCGAAGGTTGGCGCTGAGGACGGCGAAGGAGCCATTGGCGACGCGGGGGCAGGTGTCGGTTTCGGCAAACGGGGGAATCGTTGACGGCGGCGAAGGGAAGGGGGCAAACATCATTTGGAACCCCAATACTTGGGCTCAAATTCTAAAGTCCGGCGGCAGAATAGAAGTATGGGAGAGCTTGCGTACGGAGGGCTTTGAAGGGAGCCTATCGGGGAAACTTCAGTTGCCATGTCATTTTTCAAATCATTTCGGCGGATCGAGATGTTTCTCTCGGGGATGAGTGTGTTGATCCTGGGGTTGGTGTTGTGGTCGATGTGGTTTTCGCATCACAAGGCGGCGGAGCGGGAGCGGTTGGTGCGGGTGAGCGAGTTGGTGCAGACGCGGGTGGCGCTGGCGCACCTGTGGTTTGAGGAGGCGATCCAAGGGGACAAGACGGTGGAGTTGCAGCGGGACGTGTACGCGAACATCTTCGGGGCGACGCGAGTGGCGAAGGCCATGCTGGATGGCGGGGTGGTGGAGGCGGGTGAGTTTGAGGCGACGGTGGAGAAGGAGACGCGGGAGGTTTTGCGGGGGGTGGTGGCGGCGTTGGAGGAGTGGCGGGCGCTGACGGAGGTGCGGTGGAAGGACAAGGAGAAAAGCCAGGCGGGGAGCGAGCAGGATCAGAAGTATGACGCGGTGTTTAACCGAATTCTGGCGGGAGCGGCGAAGAATGCGGAGTTGCAGGGTGAGCGGGTGAAGCGGGGTCATGCGCTGGTGCAGCGGGTGAATGTGGTGGTGGTGGTGGTGCTGGGGATGCTGTTCGCGGGCCTGGTGCAGTTGGTGCGGCGGAACGACGAGGAGATGCAGGCGGTGAGCGTGGAACTCGAGCGCAAGGTGCGGGAACGGACGGAGAGTTTGTCGGCGGAGGTGGCGGAGCGGAAGCGGGCGGAGGGGGCGTTGGGGGAGATCAAGGGGTGGCAAGAGGCGATTTTGAATTCCGCGGAGCTGTCGATCATTGCCACGGACCCGGCGGGGTTGATCCGGACGTTCAACCGGGGGGCGGAGCGGATGCTGGGTTATGGGGCGGAGGAGATGGTGGGGAAGCTGACGCCGGCGGTGATCCACGATTTGGAGGAGGTGAAGAGACGGGCGGCGGTCTTGACGCAGGAATTGGGGCGGGAGGTGGCGGTGGGATTTGAGACGTTTGTGGCGAAGGCGGCGGCGGGGACGGCGGACGAGAATGAGTGGACGTATGTGCGGAAGGACGGGAGCCGGTTTCCAGTGCTGTTGTCGGTGACGGCGTTGCGCGGGGCGGGCGGAGCCATCACGGGTTACATGGGGGTGGCGAAGGATATCACGGAGCAGCGGCGGGCGTTGGCGGCGCTGGCAGAGAGTGAAGGGCGATTGAAGCTGGTGGTGGAGGGGTCGAACGACGGGTTCTGGGACTGGAACATGGTGACGGACGAGGTGAAGTTCAGCACGCGGGTGGCGGAGATGCTGGGGTACGACGTGGGCGAGCTGGAGGCGAGCGTGAAGTGCTGGCAGCGGTTGACGCATCCCGACGACATGGCGGAGGTGGAGCGGCGGTGGAACGCGCACATCACGGGAAAGGCGGCGACGTACGAGGCGGAACGGCGGCTGCGGACGAAGGACGGGCGCTGGCTGTGGGTGCTGGATCGGGGCAAGGTGGTGGCGCGCGACGGCGAGGGGCGTCCGTTGCGGGCGGCGGGGACACACACGGACATTGCGGTGCGCAAGTCGCACGACGTGGAGTTGCAGGAGCGGGCGCGGTTGGCGGCGTTCGAGGCGGCGGTGGGGCTTGTGTTGACGCAGGACATGGCGCTGCGGGAGATGCTGCAAAAGTGCGCGGAGGCGATGGTGACGCATCTGGACGGGGCGTTTGCGCGGATCTGGACGCTGAATGATGCGGAACGGATGCTCGAGTTGCAGGCGAGCGCGGGGATGTACACGCACATTGACGGGCCGCACGGGCGGGTGCCGGTGGGGAAATTCAAGATCGGTTTGATTGCGCAGGAGGCGTTGCCGCGGTTGACGAATGACGTGCTGCACGACGAGCGGGTGGGGGACAAGGAGTGGGCGAAGCGGGAGGGAATGGTGGCGTTTGCGGGGCATCCGCTGATCGTGGAGGGCCGGGTGATCGGGGTGATGGCGATGTTTGCGCGGCGGCCGCTGAGCGATTTCGCGCTGCGGGCGCTGGCGGCGGCGGCGAGCGGGGTGGCGGTGGGGATCCAGCGCAAGCAGGCGGAGGAGGATTTGCGGGCGCGGGAGCAGATGTACCGGTCGGTGGTGGAGACGGCGGGAAGCGTGATCATCGGATTGGATGGCGAGCATGTGATCACGGAGTGGAATCAGGAGGCGACACGGGTGTTTGGGCATTTGCGGGAGCATGCGGTGGGGAGGGGCTTTTTTGAGCTGCTGGTTCCGGAGGGGGAACGGGCGATGATGACGGCGAAGCTGATGCTGGCGGCGGCGGGGGAGTCGGTGCGGAACTTTGAGTGTCCGGCGGTGGAGTGCAACGGGGTGCTCGCGATGATTCTGTGGAATTTCACGCGGGTGGTGGACGGCGGGGGGCATTTCATGAGCCTGGTGGTGAGCGGGCAGGACATCACGGACCGGAAGGCGGCGGAGGTGGCGTTGCGGGCGAGCGGGGAGCGGATCCGGGCCATTCTGGAGACGGCGGTGGACGGGATCATAACCATCGGGGAACGGGGGACGATTGACACGGTGAACCGGGCGGCGACGCGGCTGTTCGGGTATTCGGCGGAGGAGATGATCGGGCGGAATGTGAGCATGCTGATGCCCAGCCCGTATGCGCAGGAGCATGATGGGTATTTGCAAAAGTATCGGGAAACGGGGGTGGCGCGGGTGATCGGGATCGGGCGGGAGGTGACGGGGCGGCGCAAGGATGGGACGGTGTTTCCGATGGAGTTGTCGGTGGGCGAGTTGTCGCTGGAAGGGCGGCAGATGTTCACGGGGGTGATCCGGGACATCAGCGAGCGCAAGCAGGCGGAGGAGCAGCGGGCGGCGCTGGTGGCGCAGTTGCAGGGGGCGAACAAGGAGTTGACGGATTTTGCGTACATCGTGTCGCACGATTTGAAGGCGCCGATCCGGGCGATCGGGTCACTGGCGTCGTGGCTGTTGTCGGACTCGGGCGACAAGCTGGGGGAGGACGGGCGGGAGCAGTTGAATCTGATGATCGGGCGGGTGAAGCGGATGAACGCCTTGATTGACGGGATCTTGCAGTACTCGCGGGTGGGGCGGGCGCGGGAGCAGTTGGCGCTGGTGGATCTGGACGAGCGGGTGCGGGGGGTGATCGACCTGCTGTCGCCGCCGGCGAACATCCGGGTGACGATTGATGCGCCGTTGCCGACGGTGTGGTGTGAGCCGACGCGGATTGCGCAGGTGTTTCAGAACCTGTTGAGCAATGCGATCAAGTATATGGACAAGCCGGCCGGAGACATCCACGTGACGGTGACGCGGGGAGAGGGATGCTGGAAGTTCGGGGTGGCGGACAACGGGCCGGGGATCGAGGAGAAATATTACGAGAAGATTTTCCAACTGTTCCAGACGTTGAATGCGCGGGATGACGTGGAGAGCACGGGGGTGGGGTTGTCGGTGGTGAAACGAATCGTGGAGATGAACGGCGGGCGGATCTGGGTGGAATCGAAGGTGGGGGTGGGAACGACGTTCTATTTCACCTTGCCGATGGTGGAGGCACCGGCTGAGGGGTGAGTGGCGGCGGTTGGGCGGTCCCGGGTCGCGGATGATGGGGCCGGCCCGGGAGGAACATTAGGTTGCGGGGAGGCAGGCGGGCGGCCATGTTCGTGGGCGAATGGTGATGACTGAGGCAAAGGTCTGGCGGCGGGTGGCGGAGCGAAACCGCGTGACGTCGGCTTTGTTGCTCTCGGTGGTGCTGCACCTGGGAATCTACGGGGGGATGCGGGCGGCGAAGCGGTTGGGACTGGAGGTTCCGCCAATGCCGAAATGGGTCCAGAAGTTGTTGCCGATGGTGGCGGCGGTGGCACCGCCGCCCAAGTCGCCGGAGGAGGTTAAAAAGGAGGCGGAGGAGCGGGTGCTCAATCTTACGTTTGTAGAGGTGGATGCCACGCAGGCAGTGCCGGAGCCGCCAAAGGAGGCCAAGTTTTATTCCACGCAGAGCACGCGGGCGGCCAATCCCGAGCCGCCAAAGGTGCCGACGCGGGATCCAAACATCGACGGCAAGCAGACGCAGGTGATGAAGACCATCGAGGTGGCGAAGTTGGCGCCATCGCCGTCCCCGCCGCAAACGCTGCCGCAGCCGCAACCGACTCCGGAGGCGCCGGTGCCGGCACCGGCGCCGCCGAAGATCGAGGTGAAGCAACCGGAGCCGCCGAAACCGTTGCCCCCGAAGGTGGAGGTGGCGCGGGTGGAGCCGCCGAAGCCCAAGCCGGAGCCACCGAAGCCGACGCCGCCGAAGGTTGATCCGCTGGAGCCGGCTCCGCCGCGGCAGGATTTCACCGAACTGTTGCCACCGAAGACGAAGCTGGAGAAGAAGCCGCTGGAGGAGCCCCGGAAGGAGTTGAAGCCGCTGGGGGATTTGGCGCTGGCGAAGGTGCCTCCGCCCCCGCCGCCCCCGGTGACGGCGGTCACTCCGGCGGTGCGGCCGGGACCGACGGGGCTGAATCCGAATGTGGGCGGGGAGGGGGACGCCCCGGAGGCAACGCCGGTGAAGCGGCCGCGAACGCTGGCGGACGCGCGGGCGCGGATGGACGGGGGAATGTTGATCGGGGAAAAGATGAAGCAGGATGGCGGGGTGCAGCGGCGGGGGAAGATCGCGCTGGATGTGCGGGGGTCGCCGTTTGGTGCGTATGACGCGAAGATCATCGCGGCGATCCAGCAGGCGTGGTACCACCTGCTGGCGGATCGGTTGACGCCGATTGGCAAGGTGGTGATCGAGTTCCGATTGCACGCCAACGGGCGGGTATCCCATCTGTCGATGACGAGCAGCGAGGTGGGGGAGTTGTATGGGCAGATCTGCGGGCTGGCGGTGCAGCGGCCGGCGCCGTTTGATCCGTGGCCGCGGGAGATGCGGCTGGCGCTGGGATCGGATTATCGCGAGGTGCGGTTTTCGTTCTACTACGAGTAGCGGCGTGGAACGGCAGCGACCGGGAGCGCGGTGCACCGGCGGGAGGAGCGGGAGGACGGGAGCCGAAGTCCTGACAGATGCGGGGCGATATGCCGTTCAGGCCGATGCCCGAGAGGTAAGGGGCCGCCGGCCAAGTCGCGTTCGCGGGCTCAGGTTTTTGATACCGTCGAGAGCGTTGGGCGCTGGGTTCGGGTGGGTGCAGGCGCTAGCAGCATCCCGTGATCTTCACTTCGTGGCGGCAACAATCTCGTAGGCGAGGGTGCGCTCGCCTTTGAAGGCACCGGGGGCCGTCGCGCCGTCGAGGAGGTCGATGAGCACGTTGCGACAGGAGGCTTTGCTCAGGTATTTGTCGGTCCAGTCGGCGGGGGAGAGTTTGGCGCGGCAGGGGCGGGTGAAGCGGATTTCCACAGCGCCCGTGAAGCGGGTGAGGCGCACGGCTTGCACGCTCGCGGTGAATTGGTCGGTCGCGGCGGCCCATTGTCCACCGGTCTGGAATTCGATCTTGGTCGGGATCGCTTTGGGCTGGCGCTCAAGGTCGCGGAGGAAGACTGGGAGGACTTCGTAGAGTTCCGAGATAGAGTCCTTGAAATCGCCGGTGATCGTGGTGGCGATGCGGAGCGAGTTGTCGCTGAGGGTGAAGCTGCGGGAGAAGCGGATGGTGCCATCGAGGGATTTTTCCTTTCCCATGGTGATGGCGGGGATGACGCCGGAAGCGGTGGCGATGAAGCGGGGGCCCTGGGGTTGATAGATGACCGCGGGGTTTTGGATACGGGCCGAAGTAAAGACTTTGCCGGCGGCGGTGGTGCCGGTGACGGCGTGGACGGGCCAGGCGCGCCAGAGTTCGGGGGTGTCGAAGTTCGGCGGGTTTTGATTGGGGAAAGGCATGCCGCCGCGGCGACCGAGCAGGACGGTGCCGGCGTCGGGCGTCCAGAAGGCGGAGAGACTGCCGCCGGAGAGACCGTAGGGACCGGCGAATTCGATGTGGCCTTCGCCTTGAAATTCGGAGACGGGGCCGGTGTGGACGATGACTCCGAACTTTGGTTTGCGGGAAATAAGGAAGGCTTTCTCGTAGGTTTCAGTGAAGAGATTGCCGCGGGCGAAGGGATACTTGAGCAAGGGTGAGTTAGTGCGCTCGAGTTCCTGCCGGTGGGCGAGGTGGCCTTTGCGATAGTAGTCGTAGGCGTAGTTGTTCATCGGGAAGGCGGGCGCGTTGGGCCAGAGACTCCAGCGCCAGGGATGCGAGATGAGCTTGTCGTTAGGCAGGCCGCCGGGGTTTTCGTGGATTTCGGCGCGGGCTTCGGCGGCGGCGGCGGCGGGGGCGGTCTTGAGCTGTTCGGCGGTGGGGAAACGCACCTCGCTGGCGACGTCATCGGTCAGAAAGGACGCGGCGACGTTGCGGAAGGGGAAGTCCCACTGGTCCTTGACGACGTCGCTGGAGGTGCGGGCGTTGAAGTGGCTGGGGCCTACCACTGCGCCGTCGGGTTCCGGGAGGATGAGATGATTGCGGAGGCGCAGCACTTTTTTGACGGCGTCCTGCACGAACGGCCAGTCGGGGGAGGCAAGCGCGAGCCAGGTGGCGAAGTAGAGACTCATGCCTTGATAGCCGGCGTCCACGCAGCCTTGGTCGGGGAAGTAGCCGGCGGGATGATAGTACCAAGGATCGGAGAAAACGCGGCGGGCGTAGTTTTCCGCGAGGGTCTTGGCTTCGGTGGTCTTGATGGCATCGGCGGCGAGTCTCATGCCGAGGACGGCAGAGAGATCGAAGTGAGTTTCGTCGCCCTTGGGGCCCCATTTTGTAACGCGGTGCATCATGCGCAGGAGACAGGCTTCGTAGGCGGAGCGGGTGTCGGCGGGCAGGGCGTCGCGGACATTGTTGTAGGTGTAGGCGTAATTGACGAGATGGGGACCGAACCAATCCGAGCGCGTGTCTTTGGGGCTGCCGGAGTTTTCCTGGAGGTCGTCGGTCATGAGCATGAGCACGGTGGCGGTGGCAAAGGCGCGGAGCTTGAGGGCACGCGAGCCGTGGTAGGGATTGCCGGGATAATCCCAGTTGGCGAACCACGCGGTCGGTTCGGGCCAGCAGGAGGGGCGCAGGATGCCTTTTTCGGGGTTCTCGATGGCGGCGAGGGTGAACTGCTGCGCGGGCAGATTAATCGAGGGGGCGCTGCGTTTGCGGCCGATGCGGGGGAACTCAAGGGAGAGCAGCCAGGCGCGGTAGTGGTCGTCGGCGTCGCTGACATGGGCGGCGGCGACGGGTTCCTTGATGCCGTGATCGAAGTCTTTCTCGGTGAGGGAGCCGAGAAACTGGCGCAGTGCCTTTTGATGGGGGTGTTGGTCGGGGAGCTTGGTACGGGCGGGAGGCGTCGCGGGGGCGGCGGCGGTGGTTGGCACGGTGGCGAGCGTGGCGAAGGTGAGGAAGGTGGCTAGAGATCGGACGAAGTGAAGGTTCATGGCTGGGATTTGGTTGGCAGGGTAATTGGGGGCAGGGTAATGGAAAAGGCGAGATTGGCCGCGCTCTTAATCTTTGCGGAAGGGGACGAGTTGGTAGGAGAGGGACAGTTTGCTGGCGGGGGTGGGGACGGTGGTGAGTTCGATGAGGACGGTGTTGTTTTCGCCGCGGTGGACGCGGCGGGGTTGGTCGAGTGCGATGCGGACGCCGAAGCCACCGCGGTCGAGGGTGATGGTCTGGCAGAGGGTGGGGGTTTTGGTGAGGGGACCGAGGTCGGCGCCGTCGGCACCGGTGAGGGTGAGGGCGGTGGGTTCGGGTTTGCCGGATTTGGCGGCGCGGGTTTGGAGGGGGACAAAGGGGATCATTTCCCAGGCTTCGGCGACGTGGCCGCGGCGGGGGTTTTTGACCCAGAGGTTGAGGAGGTCGTTGTAGTGGGTCTCGGTGAGTTGCACGGTGCAGCGGAGGGCGGCGGGTTCGAAGGTGTAGGTGCGGGCGCAGCCGACGGTGGATTGGCGGACTTCGGCGCTGCTGGTGACGGTGGTGTTGGTGAGGCGGGCGTTGAAGTGTTCGCTGTCGGCGGTGACGAGGGGCGCGCCATCGACGGTGTGGCCGACGATGGTGTGGAGGTGGAAGTCGCGCCAGAGGGCGGGGCTCATTTTGTCGCCGTATTCGCCGTTGAGGGTGGAGGCGAGGACGGGGCCGCGTCCGGGAATGTGGAGCTGGCAGAGCATGCCGCCGCCGTAGCCGGACTGGCCTTGGTGGGCGTTGGATTCCCATTTGGGGGAGAGGCGGCCGTGGTAGGTGAGGGCGTAGTAATTGGGGCGGCGGGCGGCGAACCATTCGCTGGCGTCGTTGACGTTGACGGTGAAATCGGGGCCGGGGAGGCCTTTCCAGGCGAAGGGGCCTTCGCGTTCGAGGGCGCAGTGCGGGTAGTGGTGGGTGCGGGAACTCCACGGGCCGGCGGGGATTTGTTCGTCGGCGAGGGTGTAGCTGAACCAGGTGCGGATGCGGTCGTAGGCTTTTTGCATGCGCGGGTCGGGGAGGTCGGTGAGGACGGACTGCCAGGTTTCGAGAATGTAGGAGGCGTAGTGGTAGGCGTAGGCGAAGCCTTCTTGCACGGGGCCGGAAGGGCCGAGGCCGACGCGTTCGCCCCAGCCGCCGGTGGCGAAGCGCTGCCAGTAGGTGTCGAAGAGTTGTTGCTGGAGCGGGTCGCCGGTGGCGGCGGCGCAGTAGCGGAGGGCGGAGAGAATCTGAGCGAAGGCGTTGCCATTCACGCGTTCCCAACTGCGGCAGAAGGCGAGGCGGTCGCCGCAGACGAGCATGGCGTCGCGGACGGCCTGCTTGACGGGGGCGGGGGCGTCGGATTCCTGGAGGACGCGCCAGGAGGGCCGCCAGTAGTGGAAGGCGTAGTTGCCGAATTCGTAGGCCATGTTGCCGTAGGGTCCGCCGGTGGCGACGGTGACGTGGTCGTTGGGTCCGATGCTGCGGAGGCCGGCGGCGAGGTCGCGGAGGGCGACGTTGAGGGCGGCGCGATTTTTGTGCGCGGGCCAGTGGTGCAGGATGCGGTCGCAAGCGGGGGGCTGCCAGTAGCGGCCGTTGACGGGGAGGAAGCCGGGGCGGGTGGGGAG
>CAZUUP010000186.1:0-9782 GCA_964623105.1 uncultured Akkermansia sp. | reverse complement strand
AGCCGAAGGGGGAGGTCGTGGCAGATATTTTGGCGAGCCTCAGAGAGCGAAGGGCATAACGGAGCGCGGAGCATTGCTCCGCCAGTTGGGATTGGAAGTTTGATGGCCGGTTATCAGGAACTGCGGAGCAATGCTCCGCGTTCCGGCGTGGGCGGCGGAAACGTTGTTACGCTATTGCGGGCGGCAGCTTCAATTTCTGCGTTTGCGGATTGCGAAATCTTGCGCTGCTGAACGGCCAATCCTCCGGCGAGCGGCAAAGCTGCGCCTTCACCGGGTTGATTTCGATGTAGCGAGCGGCTTTCCGCGTTTGCTCGGGGTCACGCATGAAGGTGTCCCAGTAATCCACCTGCCAGAAATCACCCGTGCGCCCCAGGAGTTTATTGGCGGCGACGGCGGAAATGGATTTCCAGTTTTGCACGATCTTGGAAAGTGGCGCGGTGTCCCCGACGGTAATCAAGGCATGGACATGGTTGGGCATCACGACCCAAGCCAGCAAGTCGAAGCGCTGTCCATGATGAAAATGAAGGGTGTTTTCCATGAGTTCCGCAATGCGTGAATCGCGGAGGAAGCAGTCGCCATGACTGCGGTCGAGGTAATCCTCCAGCTTCTGTCGCTGTTCGCGGGCGGCTTGGGCGCGGGCTTGCGCGGCATCGTGCGGAGCAATGCTCCGCGCTCCAGTCGCTGCGTCTGGCGAAGCGATGCTTCGCGCACCGGTGCGCGGAGCATCGGTCCGCTCGATCAGCTCATCCGCGACGCGTAGCAAATGCTCCCACTCATCTTTGCGAGATGCGGGCATTGAATCCCACAGCCGGAAGGTGATGAACTGGGTGAGTCCTGGTTTGTCGCAATGCGGCAGATAACTGCGTTCGTGCCAGCCGCGAAATCCCCGCGCCTGCGCTTCAGCGGACAACGGTTCGCTCCAATCCTGCTTGCCAGCGACGAGGTGGCGAAGGTGTTCACGTTTGGATTGCGACGGCTTGTCCATTGGCGCACGGAGCAACGCTCCGCAGGAGGTGATTGAATCAGGCAGGGACACGCGGAGCAATGCTCCGCGCTCCGGGCGCGACATGGAAGCCGGTGCGGTGAGCGTGCGTCTCCATCACGGGGGTCGGCAGGGCGCGAAGCCGAAGGGGGAGGTCGAGACGAATGCCTTGAGTAAAATCTGCTCGCGAACAGGTGTGAGTGGGTTGAGCGGGGGGCTCAGCGGACTTTGACGACGATGGCGGTGAGGTCGTCGAGCTGGGGGGCGGAGCGGGAGAATTCGCGGACGGCGTTGGCGATGGCGTTGGTGATGGCGGCGGCGGGTTGGTCGCGGTGCTGTTGAATGATTTGGGCGAGGCGTTCGGAGCCGAAGAGTTCATCGCTGGGGGACACGGATTCCTCGATGCCGTCGGTGATGAGCACGAGCAGGTCGCCGGGAGCGAGGGCGATGGCCGGGGCGGTGGCGTAGGTGGAGGCAGAACGGATGCCGAGTGGCGGGCCGGAGCGTTTGAGGGAGGACTTGAGGAGTCCGTCGCCATTGAAGAGCAGGCCGGCGGGATGGCCGGCGTTGGCGTAGTTGAGAGTGCGAGTGGCGGGGTCGATGCTGACGAGAAGGAGGGTTACGAAGCGTTCTTCGCCGACGTCGTTGGAGAGCATCTGGTTGGCCTGGGTGAGGATGTCGCCGGTGTCGGGGTGAGTTTGGGAGAGGACGCGGAGGCAGGCGCGGGTTTCAGCCATCAGGAGGGAGGGCCCGAGGCCGTGGCCGGTGACGTCAGCGACGACGAAGCCCCAGCGGTTGCCGAGAAGGGGGATGTAGTCGAAGTAGTCGCCGCCGATGGCGTCGGCGGGGAGGGAAAAGCCGGCGATTTCGAATTCGCCGAGGTGCGGGGGCGCCTTCGGGAAAAGGCGTTGCTGGATTTCGCGGGCGACGCGGAATTGTTCCTCGTTTTCGTGGAGCTGGGCTTTGGCGGCCTTGAGTTCGGTGATGTCGCGGATGAAGGCGACGAGCCAGTTGCGGCCGGGAAGGGGCAGGCGGTTGATGACGAGTTCGACGGGGAACTCGTGACCGTCGGCGTGCAGGCAGATGCTTTCGATGATGGGGGGGCGGGCGGCGGGCGGGCGGGCGGCGGTGTCGGTCAGGGTCTGACGGGCGGCATCGGCGACGCGGGGAGGAAAGAGGGCGGTGAAGGACGGGTCGGCGGCTTGGGCGGTGGCACGGCCGAAAATCTGGGTGGCGGCGGGGTTGGCGAAGCGGATGGCGCCGGTTTCGTCGAGGAGCAGAACGGCGTCGGTGGCGGTCTCCCACAGGGCGCGGTAGCGTTCTTCGCTTTCGCGGAGGGAGAGTTCGGCCTGACGGCGGGCTTTGCGGACTTCGGCTTCGCGGAGTTCGCGTTCCACGGCGGGGGCGAGCCGGTGGAGGTTGTCCTTCATGACGTAGTCGTGGGCGCCGGCGCGCATGGCAGCGACGGCGGTTTCTTCGCCGATGCCGCCGGAGACGATGATGAAGGGGGTGTCGAGGGGTTTGGACTGGAAGATGCGGAGGGCGGAGAGGGCGTCGAAGGTGGGGAGGTTGTAGTCGGAGATGATGACGTCCCAAGATTCCGAATCGAGGGCGCGCTCGAAATCGGCGGCTTGAAGGACGCGGTGGGTGTGGAGGCGGAAGCCGCCCCGTTCGAGGGTGGTGGTCATCAGCAACGCGTCCATCTTGGAATCCTCGACGAGCAGGAGACGCAGTGGGTGGGACATGGTGGCGGCGGGGTTGGGGGTTAAGGCGGGCCGAGGAGTTCGCGGACCTTGGCGGGGATGTCGTCGTGGCGCATGAGGGATTCGCCGACGAGGATGGCGCGGGCGCCGCAGCGGGCGAGGCGGCGGACATCGGCGGCGGTGTGGATGCCGCTTTCGGCGACGAGGAGATGGGTGCCGTCGCGGAGGCGGCTGGCAAGGCGGGCCGCGAGGCGTTCGGTGGTGGCGAGATCGACGGTGAAGGTTTTGAGGTTGCGGTTGTTGACGCCGATAAGTTCGGCGCCGGCGGCGAGGGCGCGGTCGAGTTCGGATTCGTCGTGAACTTCGACGAGGACGGTGAGGCCGGCGGCGCGGGCGAGGGAGTGGAAGTGGCGGAGTTGGAGGTCGGTGAGAATGGCGACGATGAGGAGAATGGCGTCGGCTCCCCATTCGATGGCTTCGAGGATCTGGCGTTCGTCGATGATGAAATCCTTGCGGAGGAGAGGCAGTTTAACGGCGGCGCGGATCTGGCGGAGGTAATCGAGGGAGCCTTGGAAGAATTTTTCGTCGGTGAGGACGGAGAGGCAACTGGCGCCCGCGCGCTCATAGTCGCGGGCGATGCGGACGGGGTCGAAGTCGGGGCGGATAATGCCGGCGGAGGGGGAGGCCTTTTTGACTTCGGCGATGAGGGCGACGGGCGAGCCGCGGCGGAGGGCGGCGAGGAAGTCGCGGGGTTCGTCGCGTTCAAGCAGGGCGTCGCGAAGGTCGCCGGCGGCGAGGGGGCGGTGGGGAAGGCGGGCGACCTCGATCTGCTTCTGGGCGACGATGGTGTCGAGGATGTTCACGGGGGAGTTTTCGGGTGCGCGACGGAGGATGAATTTGGGGGACGTTCGTCCGAAGGCGGGGTTTTGGCGCGTGGTAAGGGCGATCGTTCCGGGAGGGTTGAATGGGCGGCACGGGATCGGTTCCGGCCTCCTGTGGCATGGGTCAGGGGGAACCGCGGTGCCGGCGTTTATGCACTGGACGAATCGAAACGACGTGGAGCGGATCAATAATGTCGAGGACGCCGCTTTCGTCCTCGACCATCATATAGTGCCGGGTGAAGCCAACGAATTCGCCGTGGGGAGGGGAATATTCCTTCCCGTCCGAGGTGCGAATGATGAAGGGGCCGGGACCGGAGATTTGTTTCTTGATGGTGTCCGTGTTCACGGCTTGTTTGTCGCTCTGCGGGCGGGTTTGGTCAAGCGATGGACAGCGGGGCGAAACGGTTGCGCGGCCTATTCGTCGTCGTCTTTGACGCCTTGCATGCGTTTGAGGGGGCCGCCGGCGCGGAGCCAGGCGTGGACGAAGCCGTCGAGATCGCCATCCATGACGGCCTGGACGTCGCTGGTTTGGTGGCCGGTGCGGAGGTCTTTGACGAGGCGGTAGGGCTGGAAGACGTAGCTGCGGATCTGGTTGCCCCAGGAGACGCTCCCCTTTTCGCCGTAGAAACGTTCCATCTCGGCCTTCTGCTGGTCTTGTCGGAGGGCGAAGAGTTTGGAGAGGAGGAGGGTCATGGCGGCGGCGCGGTTTTGGTGCTGGGAGCGCTGGCCCTGGGAGGCGGCGACGAGACCGGTGGGGAGGTGGGTGATGCGGACCGCGGTTTCGACTTTGTTGACGTTCTGTCCGCCCTTGCCGCCGGCGCGGTAGGTGTCCACCTGGAGTTCGACGGGGGGAATGGTGATTTCGGCGGATTGCTCGGCGATTTCGGCGATGACGTCCACGCTGGCGAAGCTGGTGTGGCGGCGTTTGTTGGAGTCGAAAGGGGAGATGCGCACGAGGCGGTGAACGCCGCGTTCGGCCTTGCAGAAGCCGTAGGTATTTTCGCCGGTGACGAGGAGAGTGGCGCTTTTGAGGCCGGCGGATTCGCCTTCGAGGGCGTCGGTGATTTCGACTTTCCAGCCGCGGGATTCGCACCAGCGCTGGTACATGCGCAGGAGCATGCTGGCCCAGTCGCAAGATTCGGTGCCGCCGGCGCCGGCGTTGATGCTGAGGATGCAGTTGTTTTTGTCGAGGGGGCCGTTGAGCAGGACGCGCAGTTCGAGGGCGTCGAGGTCCCGGGTGAACTTGCCGAGGTCGCGGAGCAGTTCGGTTTCGAGGGCGGTCTGGGCGTCGGGCGGTTCCGACCGGCCGAGTTCGAGCATGACGCGGAAGTCTTCGAGATTT
The DNA here is from genome assembly GCA_964623105.1 of uncultured Akkermansia sp. Taxonomy (GTDB): domain Bacteria; phylum Verrucomicrobiota; class Verrucomicrobiia; order Limisphaerales; family BJHT01; genus BJHT01. The sequence goes on along the minus strand of CAZUUP010000186.1, from coordinate 4,874 downwards.
TTCTCGGCTTCGGCGAGGGGATCGACGCGGCGGCGAAGGGTGTTGGCTTCGTCGATGAGTTTCTGGGCCTGCTCGCGGTTGTTCCAGAAGCTGTCCTGAGCCATCAGGGCATCGAGCTCGAGCAGGCGTTTCTGCGCGTTGGGGACGTCAAAGAAACCTCCGCAGGTGGACAAGCTTGCCGGCGGACGCGTTGATTTGATCGGCGATAGGTTCGAACATGGGGAAGAATCTACCGGGGCGGGGTGCGGGGTCTAAAGGAAATTCCGTCGGGTGGTGGGAGGGTTTTTTGGGGTGGTTGGCGTGGGGAGGGGCGGGAGGCTGCGCCCGGTCGGCGGCGCGGTGAGGAAACCGCGCTTAACCGGGGGCGGGGCGATGGCAGGCGCGGGAGACGCTGGGGGGAGAGAGTTTATGGGGGTGGTTGTGATCGGGGGCGGTTTGGATATGGTTTGCGGCATGTGGCGAAAATGGATTGCTGGCGGTTGGGTGGCGGTGGTGACGATGGTGGGTTGGGTCGATGGGTGGGGTGGGCGGGAGTGTGCGGGCGCAGGTCGCGAGGTGGTGGTGCGAAATCCTGGGGAATTGCGGGCGGCGCTGGGGGAGTTGAGGGAGGGGACGGTGTTGAGGATTGGGCCGGGAGAGTATCCGGGCGGGAACTGGGTGCAGGGGGTGAAGGGGTTGACGGTGGAGGCGCTGGAGGCGCGGAACCCGCCGAGATTTGTCGGCGGGAGTGTGGGGTGGCATTTTTCGCGGTGCGAGGGATTGACGGTGCGGCGGCTGCGATTGAGCGGGCAGCGGGGCAATGGAATCAATCTCGATGACGGGGGGGAGCGTGAGCGCCCGGTGGCGGGGATTTTGTTGGAGGGGTTGGAGATTTCCGAGGTGGGGCCGCGGGGAAATCACGATGGCATCAAGGGCTCCGGGCTGCGCGGGGTGACGATTCGGGATTGCGTCATCACGGGTTGGGGCGGGGAGGGGATTGATCTGGTGGGGTGTCATCAGGTGTTGATCGCGGGTTGTCGGTTGGTGGGAAAGGCGGGCTTTGGCGCGGCGACGGGAGTGCAGGTGAAGGGCGGGAGTTCGGAGGTGACGGTCGAGCGGTGCCGGTTCACGAATGCGGGGCAACGGCCGATCAATGTGGGCGGTTCGACGGGGTTGGCGTATTTCCGTCCGGCGGGTGCAAAACAGGAGGCGAGTCGGGTGGTGGTGCGGAACAATGTGATCGAAGGAGGTCTGTGTGCGGTGGCATTTGTGGGGGCGGCGGGGGTGGAGTGTGCGGGGAACACGATCCTGTTTCCAGAGAAGTGGGTGTTTCGGATGTTGCAGGAGACGCAGTTGGAGGGGTTCACGCCGTGCCGGGACGTGAGGGTGCGGGACAATCGGATTGTGTTCCGGCGGGCGCAGGTGCAAGTGGAGGTGAACGTGGGGCCGGGGACGGAACCGGGCACGATGCGGTTCGAGGGGAACCAGTGGTTTGCGGAGGATCGGCCGGGGGCGTCGCGTCCGCGATTGCCGGTGACGGAAACGGGCGGGGTGTATGGTGTCGATCCGCGGCGGGGCGGGGCGGGGGATGCGGCGCCGAAAGGGGAGCCGCAACGGTAGCGCGGGTTGGCCGGTTTGCGGTTGGAGTGCGCCGGGACTGTGGGTGTGCGGGGACGCGCAAGTTTTTGCAGGACGACGGGTGGGGTGGCAGGGAAAATGGGGGGGCGAGCGAGTGGCGGCGGATGGGCGTGGTTGCGGGGTTTGATCGGAGTCAAGTGGAATGCGGGAAAGGCTCGCGGGCGGGAGCTGGAAGGGGGAGTCTAAAGGGAGTTGGTTCACGATGAGTGCGGGGCCGAAATTTTTGCGGTTGGATGTGCGGCCGATGCTGGCGCGCGGCGAGGAGCCGTGTGGGGAAATTTTCCGGCGGGTGGAAGGGTTGGGGCCCGGGGAGGGATTGGTGGTGGTGGCGCCGTTTCTGCCGTCGCCGTTGATCGAGCGGTTGGGGAGCGAGGGTTTTCGGTCGCGGGTGGAGCGGGGGAAGGGGAGCGAATGGGTGGTTTATTTTTGGCGTGAAACCGAGTAGAAGTGGGGCATGTCGCATTCGGTAGCCGCACTTCGCCAGGTCGTGATCGTGGATTCGCTCCGCAGTTGCCAGCTATTGACGGGGCTGCCGACGAGTGATCTGGAGGTGATTGCGGGGATGACGAAGGTGCAGGCGCTGGGGAAGGGAGAGTATCTGTTTCACGAAGGGGATGTGTCGCAGGGATTTTACATTGTCCAGCGGGGGGCGGTGAATGTACACCGGGTGAATGGGGTGGGGAAGGAGCAGGTGATCCATGTGTTTCGGGCGGGGGAATCATTTGCGGAGGCGTCGCTGGCGGCGGAGCGAGGGTATCCGGCGGATGCGCGGGCGATCGAAGCGTCGCAGGTGTTGCTGGTGCAGAAGGCGGGGTTTCTGGGTTTGTTGAAGCAACGACCGGAGCTAGCCCTGCGGATGCTCGCGGCGATGAGCATGCATTTGCGGGTGTTGGTGGGGCAGTTGGAGGATCTGACGTTGAAAGATGTGGAGACGCGGCTGGCGAACTGGCTGGTGAAGCGATGCCCGAATCCGGAGGCGGAGGCGCCGGTGAAGATCCAACTGACGACCACGAAGCGGGTGCTGGCGGCGGAGTTGGGGACGATCAGCGAGACGTTCTCGCGGACGTTGGCGAAGTTTCGTGAGCGGGAGCTGATCGCGGTGAGCGGGACGACGATCACGGTGGTATCACCGGCGCGGTTGTCGGCTTTGCTGCGGCGGTATTTGGGGGCGTAAGGCGGTCGGCGGAACCGGCGCGGATGGGCGCGACGGAGTTTGGTGGAGAATCCGGCGCGGAGGAACAAGACGAAGATCCCGGACCGTCGGAATCAGGACTTCCAGTCGGGAGGCAGGTCTTTCTTGGTGTCGAGGAGGATTTCGAGGATGGCGCGCTTGGTGGCAAAAGGTATCTGGGCGTACTCGGGGGTGCTGTCGCGTCCGGAGAGGATTTCGAGGAGCCGGGCATAGACTTTGTCGCGGGCGGCGGAGGGCAGTTGGCTGAAGGCGTCGGAGTAGATGAGGTAGCTGCAGGGGTATTTGAAGAGGCGGGTGCGGAGGTCGAATTCACGGAGGGAGCGGCCTTTGCGGTCTTTGGGGCCGAGCTGGGAGAAGGCTTTGGTGAAGTCCGAATTGCCGATGACGGGGGCGGTAAGGGGAACTTCCTCGGCGAAGAGGAGGTAGCGGACGATGCCTTCGACTTTGCTCTTGAGGTAGTTGAGGTGGCCGTATTGCTGGAGGGAGACGGTGGCCTCGTAGTTCAGGCGGGTGAGGAAATTGTGCATGTGGTACTGATGCTCGAGGACGAGGAGGGCGACGATGTCGCTGGAGGGTGCGGGATATTCCTGGGTGTCGAAGAAGCGGCCGAGGTCGGCGAGGTTGCCGAGGTGGTTGGGGTCCTTTTCCTGCCTGGCGAAGGCGGCCTTGCCGATGAGGTTGCCGCGGTGGATTTGCTTGCCGTGTTTGCCGGTGACGTACCAGCCGCCCCAGCGCTCGGCGAGGGGGGTGCGGTGGGTGACGAGGGAAACGCCGGTGTTCAGGTCAACGATGCCGGCGTCGTCGGTGCCGAAGGAGCGGACGAGATGGCCGGGGACGCCCATGGTCTTGGCAGAGGCATGGCATTCGAGGCACTGGTCGTTGCGGACGAAACGGGGCTTGGGAACCTCGGCTTGCTCGAGGGTGTAGAAGACGCTGCCGAGCTTGGGGTCCACCATGGAGAATTCCAAGAGGGGCGAACCGACGACGTAGCCGATGTAGGTGTCGTCATTGAAGTAGATGGCGCGGGGGTGTTTCGGGTCGATGCGTTCGCGTTGGAAGGAGGTTTTGGAAAAGACCAAGCCTTGGGAGGATTTGGGAACGTTCAACGCGGCAAGGATCGCGGGGAGGTAGCCGAACTTGGGATCGAATTTGAGAGTGATCTGGCCCTTGTCGATTTTGTCCTGCAAATCGACGAGAGAGCCGCGGGCTTTGGTCTTGCTGTAATTAATCGTGTCTTCGTCGAAGGGCATGAGGTGAGTGGCGCCCTGAAAGTCGTCGGCACGCAGCGCCGGGGAAGCTGGGGTGAGCGCGAGGGCAAGGAGAAGGCCCAAGGCGTGGGAGAATGGGAGGCGATGCGTTTTCATACTGTCTTTCGGACGGGGTGCGGGAGGGGGTAATTCTGGAAAGGGTGGGGTTTGATTGATTTGTGTCAAAGGCAGGGTGGTTGGCAGAGCCGAGGCGGGCGTGGGTGCTGGGGCTACTTTTGCAAGGCAAGGGCGAAGAGTTGTTTCTTATCGCGGAGAATGAGCTTGCCGTCGGCGAAAGCGGGATGGCTCCAAGTGGTGCCGCAAGCCTGGGTACGGCCGAGTTCTGCGAACTTTTGGGGGTTGGCGTTAAGGAGAAGGAGTTCGCCGCTGGAACTTTGGACGAGGAGTTTGTCGCCGACGGCGATCACGGTGGCGTAATCCACGAAGCCGGGTTGGGACCATTTGATTTCGCCGGTGTTGAAATCGACGCACACGAAGTCGGTCTTGGAGCCCTGACCGAGTCCGTAGAGATGGCCGCCGACGAGGACGGGGGTGGCGAGGGTGATTTTGAGGCGGTCGTTTTTCCAGGCTTCGTTGATTTTGAAGGCGCCGGCCTCGTGTTTGATTTCGAACTTGGTGAGGCCGACGGAGGAGGAGGCGAGGGTGACGGTGTCGCCTGCGATGAGCGGGGTGAGGACGTGGCGCTTGGCACCGGTCTTGACGGGGGTGCGCCAGAGGATTTTGCCGCTGGCGACATCAACGCCCATGAGGGCATCGGCGGTAAGTCGGACGGCCTGGCGGGTGCCGGCGAGCACCAG
>CAZUUP010000185.1:0-9819 GCA_964623105.1 uncultured Akkermansia sp. | reverse complement strand
GTTGAAATTTTCGCATCTATGGCAGATTTCAGAATGCCGGTTAAGTTGAACTTGCCAGTCCGGTCGGACGGGGGCAAAAGCAACGATCAAGCAGACACGACTTCAAAATGAAAACGTTCAGATTCCAAACGATTGGTGCGGTGGTGTTGGTTGCCCGGGCGGTCACGAGCGCGTTCGCTGCGGAGCCTGCCAAACCGTTGACGGCGGATGAATCCGAGTTTTTCGAGAGCAAGATCCGTCCGGCGCTGATCGAGCATTGCTACAAATGCCACAGCGCGGAGAGCGACAAGCTCAAGGGCGGGTTGGCATTGGATTCGCGCGATGCGACGTTGAAGGGCGGGTCGTCGGGCCCTTCCATTGAACCGGGGAATCCGGAAAAGAGCCTGTTTGTGAAGGCAATCCGCTACTCGGATCCGAATTTGCAAATGCCGCCGAAGGAGAAGCTGCCGGAGTCGGTGATCACGGACTTCGAGAATTGGGTGCGCATGGGGGCGCCGGATCCGCGGACGGGCAAGACCGGTGGATTGCTCAAGAGCGAGCAGGACAAAGCCAAAGCCAAGGCGCATTGGGCGTTCCAGCCGGTGAAGAAGCCCGAGGTGCCAACGCCAAAGTTAAACCTCAAGAAGTGGATTCAGAATCCGGTTGATTCGTTCATTTTGGCGAAGCTCGAGGAAAAGGGCATGATTCCGTCGTTTCCGGCGGATCGCGTCACTTTGATCCGGCGCGCGTATTTCGACTTGGTGGGTTTTCCCCCGTCGCAAGCGGAGGTGGAAGCCTTTCTCTCGGATGAATCGCCCGATGCATTTGCGAAGGTCGTGGACGGACTGTTGGACTCGCCGCACTACGGCGAGCGCTGGGGTCGCTACTGGCTGGATTTGGCGCGGTATTCCGACACGCGGGGCGGCAATAACAACAATCGGGGCGTTCCGAACCGCTTTATTTACTCATTCACCTATCGCGATTACGTGGTGGATGCATTCAACCGCGACAAGCCTTATGACCAGTTTTTGATTGAGCAGATTGCGGCGGATCAGGTTGCGGGCGACGACAAGAAGGTACTGGCCGCGATGGGTTTCCTGACCTTGGGTCGGCCCGGAGCGAACATTCAGGACGCAATCGACGACCGCATCGACACCGTCACGCGCAGCACCCTGGCGCTGTCGGTGTACTGCGCCCGTTGCCACGATCACAAGTTTGACCCGATTCCGACGGCGGATTACTACGGGATGTATGGGGTGTTTGCGAGTTCGATTGAACCGGCGGAAAAGCCGTTGCTCGAAGCCCCGGCAGACACCCCGGAATACAAGGAATTCGTGGCGCGCCAGGCGGCGTTGGAACAGGAATTGGAAATGTTCCGGGCACGGACCTTGAACAATTTCCTGACCAAGGCCCGCACCAACCTTTTTGGCTATTTGGTCGCGGCACACGAACTGGAATCGACCGACAAGCGCATGGATCGGGCCGAGCGGGAGACCTTTGCCCGTGATCGCAAGCTGGACGAGTTCATGCTGGGCCGGTGGGCAAGTTACGTGAAGTCCCATTTGAACAAGAAGAACGACCCCATTTTTGGACCATGGGCGGCCTACAGCGAGCTGGAGGACAAGGAATTTGCGAGCAAAGGTCGTGAAATCGCGGCGTCCATCAAGGGCGACGCCGGGAAAAAGATGAATCCGCTGGTGGCGCGGGCGTTTTCCACGTCGGCCAGTTCGTTCAATCAGGTCATCGACCGTTATGTGAAATTGTTCGCGGATGCGGAACGCCAGTGGCAGAGCGCGGTGATTCTGTACGAGAAGAAAAAGGCCAGCGCCAAGGACGAGGAAGCTGCACCCAAGGGGTTGGCCGATCCCGCGCAGGAGGAACTGCGGAAGGTTCTCTATGGCAACGACTCTCCTCTCAAGGTGACGTATGATCAATTGGCGGGGCTGAACAACAATCGCATCCGAAATCAGGAAGGTCCGATTCTTGACCGGTTGGTTGACTTGCAGGTGGGCCATCCCGGTGCACCGCGACGCGCGATGGCGTTGATGGATCAACGGACCCCGAAGAACGCCCAGATTCTGATCAAGGGCAGCCCGAACAACCGTGGACCGGAGGTCCCGCGGCAGTTCCTCGAAATCCTTTCGGGCCCCGACCGTAGGCCGTACAAGAACGGCAGCGGACGGTTGGAGATGGCCAAGGCGATTGCCAACAAGGACAACCCGCTGACCGCCCGGGTGTTTGTGAACCGGGTCTGGAACCAGCATTTTGGCGGCGCGATTGTCCGCACGCTGAGCGACTTCGGTGTGCGGGCCCAAGATCCCTCCCACCCGGAGCTGCTGGACTGGCTGGCCACGTATTTCGTGGAGAACAAATGGTCGGTGAAAAAGCTCCATCGCCTGATCATGTTGTCGAACACGTATCAGCAGGCGAGCGACGAAGTTCCGCAGTTTTCGGCGATTGATCCAAACAATCTGTTGTTCCATCGCATGAACCGCCGTCGGCTCGATTTCGAGGCGTTCCGCGACAACCTGCTTACCATCAGCGGCAAGCTCGACCTCACCATGGGGGGACCGTCGGTCAGCCTGACGCAGGAACCTTTCAGTTATCGGCGGACGGTTTATGGGTTCATCGATCGTCGGAATCTGGCGACGATTTTCCGGACCTTTGACTTCGCAAATCCGGAAGCAACCGTGGGTGAACGGTTTAACTCCACGGTTCCGCAGCAGGCTCTCTTTATGATGAACAGTCCGTTTATCGCCGACTTGGCGCGCGGATTGGTGCAGCGGACAGACTTCAAGAACGAGGTGGACGACCGGCGGCGGGTCGAGGCGATCTATCAGGCGGCGTTCCAGCGGGCGCCTGATCCGATCGAGGTCAAGCTGGCGACGCGATTCTTGGAAACAGCTTCGGGGATGAAGTCTGACGCGCAGGAACCGGCCTGGCGGTATGGCTATGGCGATTACGACGAGAAGTATAAGGCGGTGAAACGCTTCTATCCGATGCCGCATTTCACGGGCAAAGGCTGGCAGGGCGGTCCGATGCTCCCTGATCCGCGCTATGGCATGTTGAGCCTTGATGGCAAAGGCGGACACCCGGGCAACATCAAGCAACTGGCTGCGATCCGGCGCTTCACGGCACCGAAAGACGCCGCCTTGAGCATTGAAGCGACCTTGGGCCACATGGGCAAGGAAGGCGACGGTGTGCAGGGTATCATCGTGAGCAGCCGTGCCGGTGAACTCGGGCGTTGGGCCGTGCATGGCAAGCGGGTGGACACCAACATCGCCAAGGTGGATGTGAAGCGCGGTGACACCATTGACTTCATCGTGACCTGTAATGGCAATTCGCGGAACGACACGTTCACCTGGTCGCCGACGCTGCGGGTGGCGGGTCCGCCGCCGGCCAAACAGATGGTTGGGGCGATGGCGATGGCCAAGGGAGCTGCGGAGTCCGAGGATGTCCGGGAATGGAAGGCCTCGGCGGAGTTCGAGACTGGCACCCGGTCCATGCGCCAGAAGCCGCTCGAGACTTGGGAGCGTTTCTGCCAGGTGCTCCTGCTCTCAAACGAACTGATGTTCGTGGACTGATCGTTGGTCAGCCCAGATTTGCAGACCGCCGACGCCGCAGGGTGTCGGCGGTTTTTTTTGTTGGGGAACTGGCTACTGGAACAGGCTGGCCGGGGAGACGCCAGCCGGCAGGTTGCGTCCGGGACCGGGCGCGGGAACAAGTCGTCCGTCGTGCCAGCGGTTCAGGCGGTAAAGCGTGGAGAAGGTGAACTTTGGTGCGGCGGCACCCTGACCGCCGACGAGTTCGCCGCCGCGGCGAACGTTGTCCTGCATCCACGCCGGCAGGGTCAGGTGGTAGGGATTGCGTTGCACTTCGCCGACGTGAAAGGTCAGGGCGGTGATGAGATCGCCGAGGTCGGTCGCCGGGATTTCCACGTGCAGGTTGGGTGAGGCCATCTGGCCCCAGAATTCGGTCTCAACGGCGTGACAGCGGAAGGACGAGGGCAGGGATTGCAGGGCATCGCGCACCAGCAGATGCGTACCGATGTGGGTGGCGTTCCAGTCGTGTTCGTGCGGGAACAGGATGACCGCCGGCTGATGCTCGGCGAGCATGGCGGCGATGGTGGCGACCGAGTCCTGCCAGCGGGACGGGTTCTCGGAGCGGGCCTTGGGGGTTATGTGTTCGAGGCCGCGGGGGGCGGTCTGGACCAGTTCGAAGCCGATGCACTGGCAGCAGTCCTTCAGTTCGGCCAGCCGCTCTTCCTGGCGTTCGCGCTTGCTTCCCTGGGTGACGGCGACGTTGATGACCCGCCAGCGGCATTCGCGCATCAATCGAAGCGCGAGCCCGCCGATGATCACTTCGTCGTCGGGATGAGGTGAGAAGATGAGCACCCTCGGGGCATCCGGCGAAACCTCCGGGCGAGGGCAGGGCGCGAAACCGCCGAGGGGAAACGCGCGGCCCGCTTGGATCAGGCGCGCGTGGTCGAGTACGAATTGGGGGTAGGGGTTCATGAAGGATTGGGGGAGTTGGGGCTATTTGCCGATGCAGAACTGGCTGAAGATGGAATCGAGGAGGTCTTCGGTGGACGTTTTGCCGACCACTTCGCCGACGGCGTTGACGGCAATGCGCAATTCCATGGCGGCGAGTTCGAGGGTAAGGTTCCCGGCGAGCGCGGCGTGGGCGCGGGTGGTCGCTTGGTGGGCGCGGCGAAGGGCGTCTTGATGGCGGGAGTTGATCATGACTTCGAGCATCTCCGCCCGAATTTCTCCGGCCCAGACAATTTGTTTGATGGCATCCTTCAAGGCCTCGATGCCATCGCCGGTGGTGCAACTGACATTTTGAACCGGAAGGGAAAGCGAATCGGGGAGGTCGAGTTGCCGCGGTCGGTCGGACTTGTTGAGCACCAGAATGCGCCTCCGATCTGCAAAATCATCGAGGCATTGCCGGTCGTAGGCGGAGAGGGATTCGGAACGGTCAAGGACGTGGAGAACGATTTCTGCCTGGGCGAGGGCGACGCGGCTGCGGCGAATGCCTTCGAGTTCGAGGGTGTCCGCCGATTCCCGCAGTCCGGCGGTGTCGATGAAGATAACGGGGATGCCCCGGATGCTGGCCGTCTCCTCGATGGTGTCGCGGGTGGTGCCGGCGACGGGGGAAACGATGGCGCGGTCGCGTCCGAGCAACTGGTTCAGCAGGCTGGATTTGCCGGCGTTGGGGCGGCCAATGATGGCAGCGCGAATACCGCGGCGGAGCAACTGGCCTTCGTGGGCGGTGAGCAGCAGTTGCTCGATGAAGACAGCGGAACTGGCAAGACGGTCGAGGAGTGCGTCGCGGGTGTCGGGCGCAATGTCTTCTTCCGGGAAATCAAGGTGGGCTTCGACGTGTGCGAGGGTGCGCAGGAGTTGGTCGCGCAACTCGCCGATGCGGTGGGAGAGCTTGCCGGCGAGTTGCTCGTTCGCGGCAGCCAGGGCGAGGTCGGTGCGGGCGTGAATGAGGTCGGCGACGGCCTCGGCCTGGGCGAGGTCGAGGCGGCCATTCAGGAACGCGCGTTTGGTGAACTCGCCGGGCTCAGCCAGACGGGCACCGTTGGCAAGAGCGGCATCGAGGACGGCTTTGGTGGCGAGCAATCCGCCGTGGCAGGAGATTTCCACGGTGTCCTCCCGGGTGAAGGTGCGCGGGGCGCGCAGGACGGTGGCCAGCACCTCATCCACCACGAGGCCTTGGCGGATCACGTGCCCGTAGTGAACCGTGTGGCTGGGGGCGAGGGAGGGCCTTTGCGAAGAGCGCCCCTGCGGAATGAAGGTGCGGTCCGCGACAGCAAGGGCGTCACGACCGGAGATGCGAATGACGGCCAGGCCCCCTTCGCCCAGCGGCGTCGCGATGGCCGCGATGGTGTCGGTGAGCATGGCGGAGCGTGGCGGGTCAGTGGGTGTGGCCGCAGTTGCCGGCGGCATTCTCGGCGTCGCGGCCCTGCAGCCAGAGACGCGCCTTCTGGTAGCTCTTTTTGTAGAGATAGTGCAGCAGGTCGGGGGCGGTGGCAGGTGGCAGGCGCGCCGTCAACTGATCAATGCGTTCGAAGAGAGGCAGCAGGTTGGGCTTCGGATTGGCGGTCGGCATTCTCAGGATGGTGCTCTCGAGTTCGAGCAAGGCATCGAGCAATTGGTTTTCAATCTCGGTCATGGGGGAGGAATAGCCGAGGAGGGCGAGAAATGAAAGGGATTCGGGACGGTGGTGCTGAGCCGGGATATGTGGCTTGGGTGCAAGGTGATGCGGGATTGTAGCGCATAGCGGGCACCCGTGAGCGACGGTGGGAGCGCGGCCAATCGGCGGGTGATCACGCTGGGAGAGTGACGCGAAAAACGGCGGTGGAAGGGCTTTCTGCAAGTGAAGGATGACGCGAAAAGCTTCCGATTTCGTTCCGCATCCAAATATCCAGAACTGACCCGCGGCCGTTCCGCGGGGTGCCGGCGGGCGACAAGCGCATGCTGTGAGGGATCTGCCTGAGGGTGTCGCACTGGCAAATCCGGTGGGAGCCTTCGGCGCATGTAACACGGGTGCGTTGGTTGGCTGAGTTGTAGTCGTAGGTGAAGGACGAAAGAGCCGGCGTGGAGTTCGGCGCTTGGGAAGCAATATAGGTGAGCAGGTTGAGGACGTCGTTTGTTTTCGCTGTCGTCATGCGGGGCTGGCTGGATTGGGTGAAGGCAATTCTGCTGACGAGGGGGAGTTGGCCACAGGAGTGGACGTGGTGGTACTGCTGCCGTCGGGGACGAATGCCAGGCGGCTGGCGGGGGCGTGGAGCGAAAGAGGTTGGCCGCAAAGAACGCAATAGGACGCAATAGGACAGCTGAAAGGGGGACGGAAGAGGGGTGACGGCACGGCGCATGGGTGCGTTAGCGGACTGCCTCAAGAGGGTTAGAAGGAACCGCTGACGCCGAGCTGGAAGTAGGGGGCGCCGTCGCCGTTGAGCTGGAGGTTTTGATCGCGGAAGCGGAAGCGACGGTCGATAAGCCAGCCGCCTTCGGCGGTGAGGGCCAGGTTCTTTTCGAGTTGCCAGCGGGCGCCGGCACCGGCGCGGATTTCGCGGTAGTTGAGGTCGGCGTGGTCGAGATTGGGGCGGCCTTGCTGGGTGCCGAATTGTTCGCCGACGCGGAAGACCCCGCCGCGGAGTTCGCCGCCGACGTGAAGGGTGAGGCCGGGATGGAGCGCGTATTCGATGCGGGGTTTGGGCAGGGCGAGCCAGAGGGTGGACCGCTCGGCGAATTTCCAGCGGACTCCGGGGCCGCCGATGACGGGGAATTCGCCGCGGAAGGTGACGTTGGCGCGGGCGAAGAATTGCAGGTCGCGGTTGACGGAGTAGGTGGCCATGAGGGCGAACGGGCTGTTGAGGTCGTTGAACCCGATGTCGGCGAAGTCGCTGTAGAGGCCGGGGGAGGCCTCGAATTGTAGACTCCAGCGGTCGGTGAGGCGCCAGTCGGTGGCGAGTTTGAGGGCGAGGGCGTGGACGCTGTCCGGGATGGGTGCTCCGGCGGGAGTGCCGAAGGCGTAACGATCCCAGGTGAGGCCGGCGCGCCAGGTGAAATTGGAGCTGGCGCGGGTGGTTGCGAGGTAGCTGACGCGGGTGTGGAGGGTGTCAATGTCGCCGAGGCGGACGGAGCCGAGGGCGATGCGGGACGGAGCGGCGTAGGAGAGTTCGGTCCGGTAGTCGTTGCGGGAAGCACTGTCGGGCGGGGTCATGGGGGCCCAGACTTGGGCGGAGGCCTCGCGGGTGGCGAGTGTGGCGAGGAGCAGGCTGATGGCGATGGTTTTGGTTTTCACAGGCGGGAACGTGGCGCAGATTGGCGGGGGCGCAAGGCCGGGCGCGACGGACAGCAAAAAGCCGTGGCACCTGACGGGGCCACGGCTGGTTGAGCGGGGTCGGAGGTTATCTGGCGGCGGTCTTCTTGCCGGTCCGGGCCTTGTCGGTAAGGGCGTTCAGGAAGGTGACGATCTGGCTGGTTTCGTCGGCGGTGAGGTCTTTGCCGAGTTGCATTTCGGCCATCTTTTTGACGGCTTGGGGCAGGGTCGCCTGGGCGCCGTCGTGGTAGTAGGGTCCGGTGATGGCGATGTTGCGGAGGGACGGGACCTTGAACTTGAACTTGTCGTCCTCGTCCTTGGTGACATTGAAGCGGCCGAGATCGGTTTTGTTTTCGTAGGGTTTGATGAGGCCGACTTTCTGGTAGGAGTTGCCGCCGAGGGCGGGGCCGTTGTGACAGGTGGTGCAGCCGGTTTGGAGGAAGGTGTTGAGGCCGGTGAGTTCGGCGGGGGTGAGCGCTTTGTCGTCGCCTTTGAGGAAGTCGTCGAAGCGGTCGTTGGTGCGCAGGGTGCGTTCAAAGGAGGCGATGGCTTCGGCGAGGTTTTCGTAGTTGATGGCGGAGGGGTCGGAAGGGAAGGCGGCTTTGAACATGGCCTGGTAAACCTTGTCGGCAGAGAGGCGCTTGATAACTTCCCCGGGGTTGGGCATGGCCATTTCGCCGGGGTTCAGGATGGGGCCCTTGGCCTGCTCTTTGAGGGAGGGTGCGCGGCCATCCCAGAATTGAGCAAAGTGGAAGCCGGCGTTGAGGACGGTGGGGGCGTTGCGGTCGCCGCGCTTGCTGAACGTGCCGGCGGAGGTGGGGTCGTTGTCCACGCCGCCGAGGCCGGCGTCAACGCGATGGCAGGAGTTGCAGGACTGCTGGTTGTTTACGGAGAGGCGTTTTTCGTGGAATAGCTTTTCGCCGAGTTTGACGCGCTGCGGGGTGTCCTTTTCCGCGCCGGGCATGCGGTCGGGCAGGACGGCAAGGACTTTCTTGGCTTCCTCGCGGAGCTTGGCGGCGTCCGGGGCGGCGGCGTCGGCCGGGGTGACGAGGAGGAGCGCTGCCGGAACAAGGGCGGTGAGGAGGGCTAGTCTTTTCATGGATTTACTGAGGTAGCTGTTAGTTAGGTATCAATTGTTGGCGGAAACAGATAGCGCAATTCGGCAGTATAGCAACTGGCTTTGACGGCGGGGTGATGGGGGAGGCCGGGAGTCGAGGCGCCGGGGATTGGCGGGGAACGGAGGTTGAATGCGGGTGATGTCCGGGGAGGTGTGGTGTTCGGCAAAAAAAAGCTGCCATCCGGGTGATGGCAGCGTGACCGGACGGGGTAGCAATCAGGGGTTGGCCGGCGGGGTGGGATTGGCGGGGTTGGCCGGGTTCGCAGGAGGAGCGTCGGGTTTAGCCGGAGGGGGAGTCGGTTTGGCAGCGGGAGCAGCGGGGTTCGCCGGAGGCGCGGCAGGGTCTGCGGGAGGCGTTTCGGGCTTGGTCGGAGCCGGGGCAGGGGAAGCAGGCGCGGGCGCGGGGTTGGCGGGAGGTGCGGTGGGGTCTGCGGGAGGCACCTCGGGTTTGGCTGGAGGTGGGGTCGGTTTGGCAGCGGGCGCAGCGGGATTGGCCGGCGGCGTAGCCGGATCTGCGGGGGGCGTTTCTGGTTTGGCCGGTGCCGCGGCCGGGTTGGCGGGTGGGACGCTGGGGTTGGCAGGTGGCGGTTCGGTTGGGGCGGGCGTCAGTGCCGGGCTGGGCGGGACGGGGATGGCGACGGCGGGAGTGGGTTTCGGGGCGGGCTTGGGAGCGGGGGGCGGCGTCGGAGCGGGCGGCGGCGCGGCGACTACGGGAGCCGGGGGCGGGGTGTAGGTGGGGGCGGCGCTGGGAGCAGGCTGGAATGTGGCGGTAGCGCCGGGTGTGGCTTCGGCCATGATCCGGGCGCGGCGTTCGTGGTATTCGCGGGGTGAAATTTTGTCGGCTTTGTAGAGTTGGAGGATTTCGAGGAGTTGTTCCTGGCGCGACTTAA
>CAZUUP010000184.1:0-9823 GCA_964623105.1 uncultured Akkermansia sp. | reverse complement strand
TGCGCGGTGCCCTTGGGCGCGAGATGGTCGTTGCTCGACGAGTAATATTTGTCTCCCACGACAATGCCGTCGGAGCGATGCGACCATGGATTTCCCGGATAGTTTTGCCCGGGATAAAAAGCGAAATCCACGACGGGCGGCGTCGTGGCGATGGCGACGCCGTCGCGCAGGTTCGCACCAGGTTTCAGAAAGAGCGGCGATGATTCGGTGACGACGATCTGGCCGTCCGGCAACCGCGGCGGATACGGCAGCGGGTAGCGTGGATTGGCCTTCGGCGTCTGCGCGTGCGCTGACGGGAGGAGCAGTGATACGAGCAGAATTGGCAGGACGCGAAGGATGTTCATGTGCGACAGCCTGGGGCGGTGGCGGCGAGGGGACCGCTTGACCGGGGGGCGGCTTTGTTTAGCTTCGCGCCGTCCGGTTTCCCGGTCGAATTGTTTTATCATGAGTTTTGTCGCCGAATTCAATGCCCTGCCGTTGGAGACTTTGGTGTCGCAGTCGTTGCGCGCGTCGGCGGGGGCGGTGCGGGAGACGCTCGGGCGGACGGGTCTGACGCTGGTTGATTTTGCGCGGCTGATTTCGCCGGCGGCAGGGCAGGAATTGGAGTTGCTGAGCCGGCGGTCGCAGGCGGTTACGCGGCAGCGGTTTGGGCGGGTGATCCGGCTGTTTGCGCCGTTGTATCTGTCCAACGAGTGCATCAACAACTGCCAGTATTGCGGTTTTTCGCGGGACAATGCGATTTTGCGGGTGACGTTGTCGGTGTCGGAGGTGGTGCGGGAGGCGCGGGCGCTGGCGGCGGAGGGTTTTCGGAACATCCTGCTGGTGGCGGGGGAGCATCCGAAATTTGTCTCGAACGGTTATCTGGAGGAGGTGGTGCGGGCGGTGCATGCGGAGGTGCCGTCGATTTCGTTGGAGCTGGGGCCGATGGAGGCGGAGGAGTATCGTCCGCTGGTGGTGGCGGGGGCGGAGGGGTTGGTGGTGTATCAGGAGACGTATGACCGGGGAGTGTACGGGGAGATGCACACGGCGGGGCCGAAGCGGAATTTTGACTGGCGGCTGGAGACGCCGGAGCGGGCGGCGGCGGCGGGTTTTCGGCGGCTGGGGATCGGGGCGTTGTTCGGGTTGGCGGACTGGCGGCGGGAGGCGATTGCGGTGGCGGCGCACGCGGCGTATCTGCTGCGGCACTGCTGGAAGGCGCAGGTGACGGTGTCGCTGCCGCGTTTGCGACCGTGTGCGGGAGAGTTTCAGCCGTTGACGCATCTGGCGGACCGGGAGCTGGCGCAATTGATTGCGGCGTTCCGCTTGTTCCTGCCGGATGTGGGTCTGGTGCTTTCGACGCGGGAGCCGGCGCATTTGCGGGATGGGTTGATTCCGCTGGGTGTGACGCTGATGAGTGCGGGGAGTCACACGGAACCGGGAGGTTATACCGGGGCGGGCAAGGAGAAGTTGCATCACACGGAACGGGGGCGGCGGGTGGAGTTGGCGGCGGATGCGAGCGAGTGGACGCCGGTGGCGGGACGGAGCACGAACGCGACGGGGCAGTTCGAGATTGCGGACGACCGGTCGGCGGGGGAGGTCGCGGCGGTAATCCGGCGGCTGGGCTACGAGCCGGTGTGGAAGGATTGGGATGCGGCGCTGGGGGCGGGCGGATGAGGGGAAGGCGGGAGGGACGGGGAGCGCGAGACATGGGTTGGGGGGTGGTTTGGGTTTGCGGGTTGTGAGGTGTGAAATGAAGACGGCATTTGTCATCGCGAACGGGCAGCGGGTGGCGGCGGAGTTGCCGGCGACGCTGGAGGCGTTTTTGGTCGGCCAGGGCCTGATGCCGCGCAGCGTGGTGGTGGAACACAACGGCGAGGCGGTGGCGCCGTCGGAATTTGCGGGGCGCCAGGTGGCAGCGGGGGACCGGTTGGAGATAGTGAAAATTGTAGCAGGCGGTTGAGCTTTGGGCGGTGCGGGTGGCGAGACTTATGAGACCAAGATTTGCGGTGGTGTACTACGGGGGGTTGGGGTTGTTGCTGGGAATTTTGTTCTGGTCGGTGTGGGTGAGCGCGCAGACGAACGTCCCCGTGAAAGCGGGAGTGACGAACACCGCAACGGCGGCGGCGGCACCGGGCCCGCGTGGATTTGTGTTTGCGCCGGAGCCGGTGACGTTTGGGTTGGACGGGGTCGAGGGGTTGCAGGGAAGCTTGCTGGGGCGGCCGTTGTGGCAATATGCGGCGTTTTTAATTTATCTGGCGGGGGCGTTCTTGGCGGCCCGGTTGATCACGTACTTCGTCAACGGGATCCTGCGGCGGTTGGCGGCGCGAAAGCCGGGCGCGGCGAACGACCTGCTGTTGCGGTTGGCGGCGGGTCCGGTGCGGGTGGTGGTGTTTGTGATTTTGCTGCATATCGGGCTGCGGATCTTTACGTGGCCGGACTGGTTGGAGGCCGTTTTGTCCAAGGGCATGAAGCTGGTGGTGGCAGCTTCGCTGACGTACGTGGCGTTGCGGTGCGTGGACGTGTTCATGGACCTGTGGAAGGAGCGGGCGGCACGGGAGCAGGGGCATCCATTGGACCAGCATCTGTTCCCGCTGATCCGGAACAGCGCGAAGGTGTTCATCGTGGTGGTGGCGGTGTTGGTGACGGCGCAAAACCTCGGGGTGAACATCACGAGCCTGCTGGCTTCGTTGTCGATCGGCGGGCTGGCGCTGGGGTTGGCGGCGCAGGACACGCTGGCCAATTTGTTTGGCGCGGTGGCGATATTTTTGGACAAGCCGTTTCGCATTGGCGACCGGATCATGGTGGACGCGATTGACGGGACGGTGGAGATGATCGGGTTGCGGAGCACGCGGGTGCGAAATGCGAACGGCCATCTGGTGAGCATCCCGAACAAGGCGATGGGCAATGCGACGGTGACGAACGTGAGTCTGCGGCCGACGATCCGGACGGAGATGAACCTGGGGCTGACCTATGACACGCCAAACACAAAGCTGCGCGAGGCGTTACGGTTGCTGGAGGAGACATACCGGGGGCATCCGAAGACGCAGGATGTGTGGGTGACGTTCAATCGGTTTGCGGATTCCGCGTTGAACATTCAGGTCATCCACTGGTGGAACGCGCTGGACCACCGCGAGTATCTGGCGGGAATGCAGGAATTGAATCTGCTGGTGAAAGAGCGGTTGGAGGGGGCGGGGGTGGAGTTCGCCTTCCCGAGCCAGACGGTTTATCACAAGCAGGCGGGGCAGGTGGGTGGCGCGGCTACTTGAAGAACAGCAGGCGGAAACCGACGGCAATCATGAAGCCGCCGAACACGCGGCGAAGGTGCTCGGCGTCGATGACCTTGGTGAGGTTGGAACCGAGAAAGCCGCCGAGGACGGCCAGCGGAACGAGGGCAAGGAAAGCCTGCCAGTTGATGTTGCCGTGCTGGTAGTGCTTGTAGGAGCCCATGAGAGCGGTGGGAATGATGACGGCGAGGGAGGTGCCGATGGCCATCTTGATGTCGCGCATTTCGCCCTTCATAAAGTACATCATGGCGGGAACCATGACGATGCCACCGCCCACGCCAAACAAGCCGCTGGTAACGCCGCTGAGGAGTCCGATCAAGCCCGCGATGACAAAATGCATGGACGGTTTGTGCCGTCGGGCCGTTGGTGGGGCAACTGTTTTCCGGCCATGGACGTTTGCATGCAGCGCCCGGAGCGGGGGCGGGGGCGGACGGTGGGGCGTGGAGATTTTCGGTTTGCAGGGCGGGGTTTTGGGCTAGTTTCCGGCGCGCATGACACAACTGAACAACCCGGCGTTGACGGCATTTCTCGCGGTGTTGGGGGAGGAGTTTTCCATGGCGCAGGTGTTGATCCGGCGGAGTGGAGCGGGGTTCGAACTGCGGCACGTCGGGGACGCAGAGGTGGCGGCGGGGGAATTGCAGGCTTTGAAACCGGAGGAGTTGCGAGCGTGGGCGCAGTTTACCGCGGCGGGGGCGTTTCGACCTTTGAAGAGTGCGCCCAACCTGCGGCGGGGCTGGCGGCTGGTGGTGGCGGATTCCGGGGGGCTCGAGGGAGCCTTGAACGTGCTTTATCCGGGGGCGATTGCGGACTGGTATGCGGTGCAGTCGGCGGCGCCGCCGGTGACCCATTACCGGGAATTCACGGCGCGGCAGACGGGGATGTATCGGGCCACGACGATGCTCGATGACGCGGGGGCGGAGCGGGTGGTGCGGGCGGGTTGCGACGGGCGATTCTGCCTGAAGCGGCGGTGGTGGACGGTGGGCGGGTTGGCGGTTGATCCGGTGGCGGACAAGAGCTGCATACCGTGTTTGGAACCGTGTCCGATCCTCCTCGAACTGGCGCGCAAGGCGGTGCGGATTGAGCAGGAGGACAAGGTGAAATTGGAGCTGGCGCCGGAAGATGGCGCGACGATCCTCGCGGTGCTGGCGGCGGCGGTCGAGCGGCCCAATGGGGCGATTCGTGAGGGCGACACGGGTTCGCCCGAGAATCCGCGACGGGTGCTGCTGCTGTGGGAAAAGCTACGGCCACTTTTTGATGTCCCGAAGGCGGGTTCCGGCGCAGAGTAGTCGGACTGAAAGCAAATCATTCCATGAAGATCATGACCATTGTTGCCCGTTTTCAAACCGGTGGCAGCGTGCTGACTGCGTTGTTGCTGGGTTTGACCGCCTGCTCGAAACCGTCCGAACCCGAACCGGCGAAGGCACCGCCCAAGCCCGGTGCGGCGCTCGCGCCGGTCGAGGAGAAGGAGGTCATCACGGACCTACCCGCGCTCACGGCGGTGACCAAGACCAACGCCGCCGATCTGGCCTGGGATGCGCTGGTCAAGTTGAGCGAACCGTCGGCGCCGCCGGAAGAGTGGCGGACCAAGCGGCCGGCGGAGGCGGAGATTGCCAAATTTCGCAGCGGTGAGGCCAAACGCATGGCGGTGACGGCGGAGCGGGCAAAGGAGTTCTACACGAAGTTTCCGCAGCATGAGCAGGTCGCAGAGGCGAAGGAGATGGAGTATGAGCTGTTGCGGGCGGCCGTGCGGTTGGGTGAGACCAACCAGACGGCGCGGGTGGAAGCGATCGAGGCGGAAATGCTGAAGGATCCGGCGGCGGGCGAGGAGCAGCGTTTCAAATTGCGTTTTCGCGCGATTGAGCGTGCGACGATGGCGCTGACGGACAAGGGGCAGGAGGCGATGCTGGCGGAGTACGAGAAGGGAATCCGGACGTTGCAGAAGGAGTTCCCGAAGCGGCAGGAGATTTACGGGATGCTGCTCGAAGTGGCCTCGAACATCGAGGGGGACAAGGCGTTGAAGCTGGCGCAGGAAATTGCGGGCAATGCCACGGACGACGAGGTCAAGGAACGCGCCCAGGCGCTGGTGAAAAAGCTGGGACTGGTGGGCAAGCCGTTGGCGATCAAGTTTACCGCCGTGGACAACCGCGCGGTGGACCTGACGAAGATGGCCGGAAAGGTGGTGCTGGTGGATTTCTGGGCGACGTGGTGCGGCCCGTGCGTGAAGGAGATTCCCAATGTCCGGACGGCGTTCGAGAAGCTCAATCCGAAGGGTTTCGAGATTGTGGGGATCAGCTTCGACCAGCAACTGGAGTCCTTGAAGGATTTCGTGGCCAAGGAAAAGATGCCGTGGCCGCAGTATTTTGATGGAAAGGGTTGGGACAATGTCTTTGGCAAGGAGTACGGCATAACGGGCATTCCGGCGATGTGGTTGATCGACAAGAAGGGCAATCTGCGGGACATGAACGCGCGCGACAATCTGGTCGCGAAGGTGGAGAAATTGCTCGCCGAGTGAGGGGTGGCAGGGCGGACTGCTTTACGCATGGAGCGCCTCAGGCAGCGGAGGAACCCATCTCGGGAACCCGGCTTTTCGCGTGTGCAGCGGCATATTCGTCTTCGATCTTCGCCCGATCCACTTCCTCTTCCAAATCCACGGTTTTTTCGATCTGCACCGGAAACCGGCGACCGATCTTCGTGAGATTGCAAATCTCCTCGATGGTGAATCCGGCGCGCAGGGCGTGGTGGATGAAGAAGATGCGTTCGGCGTTGGGCATGCTCAGTTTGCGGCTGATGACCTTACGCGGGGCGATGCAGGGGTCGCGATAGGCTTCCGTGCCGATGCGCCAGGGTTTGCCGTCGCCGCCCAGGCCGCTGCGGCCGATCTCCAGCGAGCGCAGGCATTTTTGCAGGCTTTCCTTGAACGTGCGCCCAATGGTCATGACCTTGCCGACGCTTTTCATCTGGCTGGTCAGCGTGAAAGGTGGCCGCCCCCCAAAACCGGCTTGCGGAATGGTGGCCCCGCGCCACCACCTTGAAGGCAAAAGCGCGGCCAACGAACGCGTTGACAGCATTGGACTAACTGGACTAATCTTTCCGCAATGAAAACGGTCAATGTTCACGAGGCGAAAACAAACTTTTCCAGCCTGCTCGCCACGGTGGAGGATTCGAGCGAGTCTTTTGTCATCTGCCGCAATGGAGAGCCGGTGGCCGACCTTGTGCCGCACAAAAAGACCAATCGCCTCAAACCGCATCCTGTGTTGAGCAAAATCAAGATCAATTATGATCCGACCGAGCCGCTTTCTGAAAGCGAATGGCCGAAGGCGTCCCGATGATTCTGGATACCTGCGCCTTGCTTTGGCTGGCCAGTGGCGGCGGCAAATTGAGCCGTAAAACGCTGAAGGAAATTCAGGAATCGCCGGCGGTTTATGTTTGCGCCATCAGCGGGTTTGAGCTCGCGCTCAAGGCCGCCGATGGGAAGTTGAAATTGCCGGTTCCGATTCAGGAATGGCTTAAGGATGTTATCGAGCAGCACAGCCTGACTCTATTGCCGCTCGACTTGGAACTTTGCATCGCCGCCGCTCACCTTCCGGATATCCACAAAGATCCGGCTGACCGTTTCATCATCGCTGCCGCCAAGCTGAATGACTTGAGGGTGGTGACGACCGACGCACAGTTTGAGAAATATGGCGTGACGGTGATTTGTTAAATTTCCGTGCCGATAAGCCGCGGCTTGCCGTCACCGTCCAGGCCGCTGCGGCCGATTTCCAGCGAGCGCAGGCATTTTTTCGGGCTTTCCTTGAACGTGCGCCCAATGGCCATCGCTTCGCCGACACTTTTCATCTGCGGGGTGAGCGTGGGGTTGGATTGCGGAATGGTGGCCGCAAAGGCGCAGCGTGAATTCTCGGTGACGCCGCAAGCAATGCCCTGTTCGAAGCCTGCGAGTATTTCGCTCGTGATGTCGTTGTTGCGTTCTTCGAGCCAAGTCTCAACTCCAACGGAATTATGTCATTCAGCACGGCAATTCCGGTCCGAGCCGGATGCACTTCGGGTTTCACCCCATGGCAATAAATCCATTCCTCACTAGCTTTGTAAGGCAGAAGCCACCCTGTGAAAAAGTGGCGGCGGAAAAATATCGGCACCATTGAAAGAGCCAACCATGAAAACACAAAAGATTGCACTATTCGCGGCGACCTCAGCCTTCGCGTTGTCACTCCTGACCACGGGCTGTGACCGGAAAATTTCCCATACCGAGAGCGAAACAGTGAGTCGCGACGGCACGGTCGAAAAGAAGGAAAAGACCATTACGGAGTCTCCCGACGGGACCATCAACAAGGTGGAGAAGAAAACCGTGGAGAAGCCCTAGCTGCGCCACAACCGCAATGCGGTTGCGGCCTTCTGCCAAGCGTTGGAGTAAAGCGACAACGCTGGGTGAGCGTTGAAAATGAAAACAACTCTGAAGGAGTTGCATCGAGGCGGCGGTGGATTTGATTCAACTCCTTCAGAGTTGATGAATTTGGGGAACGGTTTCCCAGGGTAGGCGCTCCTCGCCTGTCCGGCGCGGACCGCCAACCTTGGGCTGATGGATTTGAATCCCGTTGGGATTCGCCGATCGAGTGGGCGGAATTAAAGGACGGTGAAAACGCGAGAAGAACGGGAAACAGTGGAATAGACTATCCACTGTCTGCGCCGACGACGCACGCAAATGGAGTTACTTGCCTTCAGCTTGCGCGAGTGTGTTTATCAATCTACCAACAAGGTCGGTTTGCTCGTCCGGACGACCAATACTAAAGCGCCTTAAGGTCTCCAGAATGAAAGAACGATTGTCCGTCTTTGCGAGTAGAACGTAGGCCAAATAGAAAACGGACAACCCACGCGAAATGAATTCTTCCTTCTTCGGCAACTTTAACCAAGTTGCGGCAAACCGTCTCACGATCTGATCATGTGTTTGAAGCGCTGATTTTAGCTGCGCAATTGAAGTGATTTTCAATGATTCGAGTAATTTCAGCTTGATCTCAGAGTCAAAATCATTTCGCAGTGCAGCTTGAAATTTTGAGGCGATGAAGGTGTCGAGATCGATAGCCAGAACGTCAGAATTTACGAATTCATTCAGCGAAGACTTATCGAGAAGCACCTCCGCGGGTCGCTTCATAATATTCTCAGGCAAGCTTTTTTCGTATGCGGCCAAGTCAACTCGAATCCGGCTAAATTCTTGGTCAGCTAGTTCCAAAATCCCAGCCAGGCGAGAAAATTGTCGGCGCGTATCTTTTGGCACTTCGACTTTCGCCTTGTAACCGAGATCATGTTCAATTTCTGCCCAAGCATGCTGGAGAATCGAGCGGATTTGAATCTCACAACGCAACTTCTCGAAGCGTCGATACTCTGGCAGAACTCGACGGGCGGGCGACAATCGCACGACATAGTGCAATGAGAGATAGCCGAATTGGTCTGGGTCTAGCGCCGTTCTTTTGTCTACCGAATATTCGGGCAGAATCTCAAACTCCTTCGCAAGAATTTCTGCGATCCGGTCAACATCATCGTGAAAATATGTCGTCACTCGAACACCAGCAATGTCCGTGACATCGTCCAAGGACTTATAATTTGAGTCTTCCTTTTGCAGTTTTTCTTGGAGGCTGGCCCGCTCTTTTGTTCGATAGGTTATGGTATGCGGATTGTAACCAGAGTTCACGATGAGCTCGGTGACAAGATGTTCAACCTTACGGACGAAAGCATCGTATGCACTCTTGCTGCGATCAAATTCCCCCAGAATTTTCTCAATGTCCGTTTTTTCGATCATTGCATCGGCGGTTAATTCTTCACCCCCGCCAACTCCTCCTCAAAATCCACGATCTCTTTGATCTGCACCAGAAACCAGCGGTCGATCTTCGTGAGGTTGAAAATCTCCTCGATGGTGAAACCGGCGCGGAGGGCGCGGCAAAGTTGGTCAGCGATAGATTTCACGGCGGTGGCCAATCGTGATGACGAGGACTTCGAGTTGTCGATCATGGATTTCGTAAATGACCCGGTAGTCGCCCACTCGAATCCGGTACGCATCGCGCCCTTTCAACTTCTTCACGTCCGCAGGGCGCGGATCGGTTTCCAACTGCGCCAGCCTCGCCAGTATCCGCCTAACCACGTCATCCGGCAGACGGTCCACTTCCTTCTGGACCGACTTGGGAAGGATGACGCGATACCTCATTTCGCCTTCGACCGCTTGGCCCGGTAATCTGCCAGCGTGGAGAATTGCCCGGCTTTCAGGTCCGCTGCGACCTTGGGGCGGGCCGCATCGTAGGCGCGAATGTCGGCCAAATCTTCCTCGGCTTCGCGCAGGCGGGCGTAGGTCTTCACGTCCAACAGTACGCCGACACGCTTGCCGTTTGAATCGGTCACAAACCGTTCATCTTTCAGCACGAGCGTCTTCATGAGTGGAAAGTAGCAGTTCGGTCACATGGCGACAATCGCAGACTAGTTCTTCGCCCCCGCCAGTTCCTCCTCAAAATCCACGATCTCCTTGATCTGCACCAGAAACCAGCGGTCGATCTTCGTGAGGTTGAAAATCTCCTCGA
>CAZUUP010000183.1:0-9857 GCA_964623105.1 uncultured Akkermansia sp. | reverse complement strand
CTCGCAACGACGCGCTCCCATTGGCAGCGTGATGGAAGAATTTTGTCTCACACCCACCCGGAACGGGCAAACTAAAAGCCGGTTGCTGTTGCGGCGGCGGGACGGTAGCGTCCGGAAGTTTTCAGCTACCCGACTTATGAAGCTCTGCCTGGATGTTTCGTCCGCCGCCACGGTTTGTCCGCCGCGGTGGTTCTTCCGTCACGTGCGCACGGCCCCGGCTTCGTCGCGTCGTTGAATGGCCGCGCTTCCTCACCGCGGTAAACGGCCCCGTCCGGCATGACGTTTCTCCAGCCAAATCTCCTGTGGGCGCTCCCGCTGGTGCTGGTGCCGGTGGTCATTCACCTCATCAACCGCCTGCGCCACAAGCCGCAGCCGTGGGCGGCGATGATGTTTCTCGTGGCCGCGAGCCGGGCCTCGACGAGTCACGCGAAATTGCGGCAATGGCTCGTGCTCCTCTTCCGCGTGCTGGCGGTGCTGGCGTTGATCTTGTTTCTCAGCCGTCCCCTCGCCGGCGGCTGGCTGGGCTGGGCGATGGCCGCCGCGCCGGACGTGATCCTGCTGGTGCTCGACCGCTCGGCGAGCATGGAAACCAAACCCGGCGACGGTCAGCCCACGCGGCGTGAGCAGGCGTTGCGGCTGTTCGCGGAAGGCGCGAAGCCTTTCGAGCGCACGAGCCGGCTGGTGCTGCTGGACAGCGCGAGCCGCGGCGCGCAGGAGGTCGCGTCGGCCGAGAGTCTCACGCAGGTCACCTCGGCGCTCGCGAGCGACACGGCAGCGGATTTGCCCGCGATGTTGCAGACGGCGCTCGACTGGATCGCGCGCACGAAGCCGGGCACGGTGGAAATCTGGCTCGCGTCGGATTTGCAGCGGAGCAACTGGCAGCCGGACAGCGAGCGCTGGGCGGCGCTGGCGGCGCAGTTCGCCGCGTTGCCGCAGGGGGCGCGGCTGCGGCTGCTGGCGCTGAATCAAGCGGGCACGGCGAACAACATCGCGGTGTCCGTCGCGGAACTGAATCGTCGCGCGGGCGCGCAGGCGGCGGAGCTGGACCTCGTGCTGCAATTCGAGCGCAACACCGCGACGCCCGCGAAAGTGCCGCTCGCGATCACGCTCGACGGCCGCGTCTCGACGATCGAGGTGACGCTTGAAGGCCAGGAGGCGCGCTACCGCCACCGGCTCGTGCTCGACAGCCCGACGGCTTCGGGTTGGGGAAAAGTGGAGTTGCCGCCGGATGCGAACGGTCGCGACAACACGGCGTACTTTGTCTTCGGCCCGCCGCCCCCGTTGCGCACGGTCGTGGTGGCGGCGGATGGCGCGAGCGGAAGATTTCTGAAATTCGCCGCCGCGCCACTGCTTGCGGACACGAATCGCGTGGCCGAATTGGTGACGCCGGAAAAGTTTGCAAACGTGAGTTTGCCCGAGACCGCGCTGGTGTTGTGGCACGCGCCGCTGCCGACGGGCGGCGTGGTCGAGAAGCTGCGGCTGTTCGCCGAGGCGGGCGGGGCGGTGCTGTTTTTCGCGGCGGGCGAGGCGGGACGTTTTGAAAGTTCGGGCTTCGGAACGGTCGAAACAGCGGCGGAAGACAAGCCGTGGGCGATCACGAAATGGGACGAGAAGGAAGGCCCGCTGGCGCGCACCGAGGAGGGCCTGAACCTGCCGCTGGCAGACCTGGTCATCGCGAAGCGGCAGGCGATCACGGGCGAGCCGGGTGCGGTGGCGATGTTCGGCGATGGCGGCGCATGGCTCACGCGGCGCAACGTGGGCAAGGGCCAGATGCTGTTTTGCGCGACGGCGCTGTCGCCCGAGTGGTCGAGCCTGAGCGAGGGCACGGTGCTGGTGCCGCTGGTGCAGCGGCTGTTGCTCGCGGGCGGGCGGCGCTTCACGGAGAGTGCGCTGCTGGCGTGCGGCGAAACGACGTTCGGCGAGGGCGAGGCGTGGACGACGGTGGACGCGGCGGCGGCGAAGGACATCCGGCTCGAAGCGGGCGTCTATCGGCTCGGGCCGCGGCTGGTGGCGGTGAACCGGCCCGCGCGCGAGAGCGACGCCGAGGTGCTCGAATCGGAAAAGGCGCGGCAGTTGTTCGGCAAGATTTCGGTGCGGTTGTTCGATGAAGCGCGGCAGGGCAAGGCGGGCCTGCAGTCCGAGCTGTGGCGTTTCTTCCTGCTGGCGATGGGCGGATTTCTGCTGCTCGAGGCGGCGCTGATCCTGCCGCCGAAAACGCGTGAGACGGCCGCGGGTGCCGGCCCGGAGGTGCGCACCGCATGAGCCACTGGTCTTTCTCCGCGTCGGTGCCGATGACGCTGCTGGGCCTGGCCGTGTGGCTGGGCGGCGGGTGGTTGTGCTGGCAAAACTGGAGCCGGCGCGGCGCGACGCGCGGCGTGGGTTTCCTCGAAGCGCTGCGGTTCCTGATCATGACGCTGATCGGTTTCACCCTGCTGCGGCCCGAGTGGGTGAAGCAGATCGTCCACACCGAACCGCCCGAGATCGTGGTGCTCACCGACGCCTCGGCGAGCATGGGCACGCGCGACGTGCCGTTGAGCGCGACCAATGTCATCAAGCGCGCCGAGTGGCTCGCGCAACAGCAGGCGACGAAATACTGGGCGCCGTGGGAGAAGCAGGCGCGCGTGACCTTCGAGGAGTTTTCCGCGCCGCCCGTCGCCGACACCAACGCGAACGCCGCGTCCATCGTCGCGCCGGGCCGCGAGGAAGGGAGCGATCTGAACGAGGCGCTCGACAACGTCCTGCTGCGGCACAATCACCTGAAGGCCGTGCTGCTCTTCACCGACGGCGACTGGAATCTCGGCTCGTCGCCGGTGAGCGCGGCGACGCGGTATCGGGCGCGCGGCGTGCCGGTGTACGCGGTGTCGGTCGGCAGCGAGACGCCGTTGCCCGATTTGGTTTTGCAGCACGTCGCCGCGCCCGCGTATGGACTGCTGGGCGAGCAGATTTCCATTCCGTTCAAGATTCAAAGCCATCTGCCGCGCGAGGTGCGGACGACGGTAACGCTGCACGCGGGCGAGTCGGTCGAGGCACGGAAGGAGATTGTGATCCCGGCGTTCGCGCAGTTTCAGGACACGCTGGTCTGGCTGCCGCGCACGATGGGCGAGAAAACGCTGAGCTTGCGCCTGCCGGTGCAGCCGGACGAATCGCTCAACGACAACAACGAGCAGGAATTCCGCATCGCCATCCGCGCCGAGAAGCTGCGCGTGCTGGTCGTCGAGTCGCTGCCGCGCTGGGAGTATCGCTTCCTGCGCAACGCGCTCGAACGCGATCCGGGCGTCGAGCTGAGCTGCCTGCTGTTTCATCCGGGAATGCCCGTGGGCGACGGGCGCAATTACATCCAGACCTTTCCGCCGACCAAGGAAGCGATTGCGAAATACGACGTGGTGTTCCTCGGCGATGTCGGCGTGGGCGAGGGCGAGTTGCGCGCGGCGGATTTGGAATTGTTGCGCGGCCTCGTCGAGCAGCAGGGCAGCGGATTGATCTTTCTGCCGGGCGCGCGCGGGCGGCAGTTGAGCCTGACGCCGACGCCGGTGGGCGAGTTGCTGCCGATTGTCTTCGATGACGCGAAGCCCGCGGGCACGGGTTTGCCCAATGAATCCGGCCTCGTGCTCACGACCACGGGCAAGGCGCATTTCCTCACGATGCTCGCGAACGACGAGGCGGCGAACGAGGTCGTGTGGCGGAATCTGCCGGGGTTTTACTGGAGTGCGCCGGTGTTGAAGAGCCGCGCGGGGTCCGAGGTGCTGGCGGTGCATACGGCGTTGCGCAACGCCAGCGGGCGCGTGCCGCTGCTGGTGACGCGGCCGTTTGGCAATGGCGAGGTGCTGTTCATGGGCACGGACAGCGCGTGGCGCTGGCGGCGCGGCGTCGAGGACAAGTATCACTACCGCTTCTGGGGGCAGGTCGTGCGGTGGATGTCGCACAAGCGACATCTCTCGGAAGGCAAGGGCGTGCGGCTCTCCTACAGCCCGGAGAACCCGCAGGTGGGCGAGAGCATTTTCCTGAACGCGGCGGTGTTCGACGCCGCGGGATTGCCGCTGGAGAAAGGCCCCGTCACCGCGACGATCGTCGCGCCCGGCGGACGCACCGAGCGGATGGAACTCGTGTCCGTGCCGGGCGGCTGGGGCTTGTTCAAAGGCAGCTTCCCCGCGACCACGGGCGGCAAATACAAGGTGACCGTGACCGGCGACAAAGCCGCGCGCGGCCTCGACACCGAAATCATGGTCACGCAAATCCGCCGCGAGAAACTGGGGCAGCCCGTGAACGGCGCGATCCTCCGCGAGATCGCGGAGCTGACGCGCGGACAGAGCGGCACCTTCCTCGACCTGGCGCGGCTCACGCAGCAAATCGCGGTGCTGCCCGAGGTGCAACCCGAGGAACGGCGCTTCCAGATTTGGGCGAGCCCGTGGTGGGGTGCGTTGCTGCTGGGCTTGCTCGCGGTGTACTGGATCGGGCGGAAGATCGTGGGGTTGGTGTAGGCGGGGGCGGGTCCGTTGCCATCGGCGAGCAGCGCCGCGGGCGTGGGTCGCGGCGGGGACTGCGTCCGGTTTTGCCTGTTGTCAGCAAGGCGGGGAGAGGTTAGACGCGGGAACGAGGTCGGGTCCGAGACGGACCCGACTGCGCGCGGGACGCGCGCGCTCCCCAAGCACGCAGGACGGGTGGGCTCCTGAGTGAATGGCGGGGGTAAGGCGTGGCAGGCTGGCGGCAGAGGCGGTTCAACGACGTGAACCGGGCCGCCGCCCACCGCGACAGCCCGGTGCTGCCGCGATGGGACGGCCGGCATTTTTGGGATCGGTGACCGGCGCCGCCCGCCGGTCGGACGAGGGGTGTTACTTCCCCGCGGTGTCATCCTTCTGTTCCGCCCGCCATTCTGCGAGCGCCCGGCCAGCCATCTCACGCCCGCCCAGGCCGAACGCGAGCGCAAAGGCCACGGCGGCCGCGCCGAGCGTCAGTCCAAACGCGAGGTTCACAATGTCATTGGCCACGCCGGTCTGCCGGAGCGCCATGGCGCCGGCGAGTGCCAAGATCACGACCCGCGCCACGGTCGCGAAGCGCTTGGAATTGGGAGAATCACCGGCGGCGATGCCCTTGGCGACGATCTGGGCCAGAAACAATCCCAGCCCAAAGATGATGACGCCCATGAGGACATGGCCGGAGAAGCCGATGAAATCCTTGATCAGGGCACCGACGCTCGGAAACTCCAGCATGTCGGCGGCCGTCACCGAGGCGAGCAAGACGATGAGCGTCATGGCGAGCAGGCCCACCATGGCGGAAGGCGTCTGCTGGCCTTTGGGCGACTCCTTCGCCAGTCCCAGTTTGACGGGCAGGCTGTCGAAGCCAAGTCCGGCGAGCAGATTGGAGATGATACCCGAGACGATCTTGCCGATGACGACGGCCAGGAGCACGACGACGGCCGCGCCAATGATGTTGGGCATTGCGTTCATCATCTTGCCGAGCATGTCACTGGCGGGCTTGGTGATGGCGTCCAGTTGCAGCGCGCTCAGCGCGGAGATCACCACGGGAACGAGGATCACGAAGTAGAGCACGAGGCCGAGGACACCGGAAAGCTTCTGCTTGCCGAGCGAGGCAGCCAGCCCCCATTTCTCGGCGAGGCGGTCCACGCCGGAGCTGGCGAGCAGGCTCTGGACAATCCGCTGCACAATGCGGGCGATGAACCAGCCGATGAAGCCGATGGCGGCTGCGGAGATGATGTTGGGCAGGAAGGCAAAGACCTTGTTGAACAGGGTCGTCACGGGTGTCAGGAGCGCCTGCATGTTGAGGGCCTGAAGGATGGGCGGCAGGAAAAGCAGGAAGACCAGCCAGTACACGACCTCGGCAAAGGTGTCGCCGAGCGCCATTGGCTTGGCTCCGTCACCGGCCACGCCGCCGAGCTTTTCGTCGAATTTGCACGCCTTCAACCCGCCGGCGATGATTTTCTTGAGCACGGTGGCCAGCACCCAGGCCACGAGCACCAGCACCCCGGCACCGATCAACCGCGGCAGGAACGCGATCACCGGCTGCAGGAGCGCATTCAGCGGCTCCGTCACGGCGTTCAGTTTGATCGTGGTGAAAAAGGCGATGAGGACAAACAACATGATGAGATAGAACACCGCCTTGCCCACCCATTCCTCCACCGGCACCTTGGTCTTCTCCCCCGAGCCGGCCATCCAGCCGGCGATTTTGTTGTCCACGGAAGACTTGCTGAGGAGCTTGCGGACGACGAAGGAGACCAGCAGCGCGATCAGCCAGCCGGCGCCCAATATCAGCAGGCCGCCCATGAGATTTGGCCCGAAGGCGGCGAACTGATCCTTAAGTTGGTCAATGATTTCTTGCATAGGGTTTGTTGGTTGTTGGGTTTACGGATGACTCCTTCGCCAGCGCCGTGTCGCGGCCTGGAGAACCGATCCCGGCGGGTGGCCGGGACGGCCCGCTTCGGTTCGTCAGGGGCACCGAAGTTCGCATTCCGAAGCCGCATCATGCGGCCCACGGGGCAGGCAGGGGAATACCAAGCTCATGGTAATTTTGCCGGGAAAGGCGGGCGGTGCGGGGGTCACAAATTCTCCGCCCGCGACCCCGGCTGGGAACGGGGGTCGGACGGGGAAAGTGGCGGGGATGCCGCGAGCGCCACCGGGGCGGGGACGGAGGAAGGAACCGCGGGACAATCTTTCCGGGGTTCGCAAGGCAGGAAGACTTCGAAGATGGTTCCCAGCCCGACTTCGCTGGTGACCCGGATGTCGCCGCCGTGATCGCGGACAATGTGGCGCGCCTGCCACAGGCCGATGCCGGTCCCGCTCTGGGTGGATTTGGTGGTGAAGAAGGGCTCGAAAATCCGTTCGCGAAGGCTCTCGACGATGCCGGTGCCGTTGTCGCTGACCCGGAGGACGACGTGCCGTCCGGGTTCAAGTCGCAGCCCGCCGAGTTGGTCGGAGCCGAGCCGTACATTGGCGGATTCGAGCTGGATTTTGCCGCCGTTTGGGAGGGCATCCCTGGCGTTGGCCAGCAAATTGATCAGAACGCCGTAGAGCTGGTTGGCATTGGCCATGACCGGCCAGAGGTCGGGATCGAGGCGTGCCTGGACCTGAATGCCGCCGGGGAAGGTGAGGATGGCGACGTTGGCAGCATCGGCGACGACGGGCTGCAAGGCCGTGGGACTGCGATCCGTCGAGCGACCACGGGCAAAGGCGAGCACGTCGCCAACCAGAGCGGCGCCACGAATGGCACTGGCGCGGATTGACTGGACGAGTGCGCGGCTGGATTCGTCCTCCACCACCTCTTGCAGCAATTGGGAGGCGATGAAGATGCTCTGCAGGATGTTGTTGAGATCGTGCCCGAGACCCAGCGCCATCCCCCCGAGGGCTTCCAAGGACGGTGAAGGACTGGCAGGCGGATTCGAGACCGGGCTGCCTTGCGGGCTGGCGGAAGGCCCGCCGCCCGGGACGGGGGCCGGGGCCAGTTGATCCAACGAAGCGGCAGAGCCGTGGGTTGCTGCATCCGTTTTCATAGGCATCATCAGGTCAACTAACCGCGATGAGGCTAGATCGACTTCTGGCTGCCGCCTATTCGGGGGAACCCGCGAACGGGACGGGGAAAGCCCGTAGGGTGGAAACCTGAGCCCCGCGCGGTATCCCCGGCGAAATTCCATCGCGGGGAAGGGCCGTGGAATGAGGGATCGTCGCGATGGTGCGAGCGGACGCGGGGACCGGGACTACAGCTCGATCAACCCGCGACGCAGGGCAAAGCGGACGAGGTCGGTCTGGGTCTTGAGGTTGAGCTTGCGGAAGATGTTGGCGCGATGGGCCTCGGCGGTGCGGGGGCTGATGAAGAGCCTTTTGGCGATCTCGGCGTTGCCGAGGCCATTGGCGGCCAGGGGCAGAAATTCGCGCTCGCGTTCGGTGAGGATTTCGCCGAGGTCCGGTTCCCCGTCGGGGCTTTTGCGGAGCAGCAGGGCCTGGATGGCCAGTTCGGAAAGCGGGGGGCTGAGGAACCGGCGGCCGGCAACGACTTCATGGATGGCGCGGACGAGGTCGGCGGAGCTGGAATCCTTGAGCACGTAGCCGGCGGCCCCGCTGCGGAGGGACTCGATGACATAGGCCTCGTTGGCGTGCATCGAGAGCACGACGACCCGGGTGTCGGGCGAGCGTTTGTGGACCTGGCGAATGACCTCGAGGCCGTGGAGGCGGGGCAGGCTGAGATCGAGCAGGAGGACGGCGGGTTTGAGCTTGCCGGCCTGTTCGACAGCGTCGAGGCCGTCGGCAACCTCGCCGAGGATTTGCAGGTCCTTTTCCTTTTGCAGGATCGCGCGCAACCCCTCGCGGATGACCCGGTGGTCGTCGGCCAGGAGCAGGGAGATCATTGCGGACCGCAGGGCGATGCGGTGGGGCCGCCCGTTCAGCGGCGCAGCCGGACGAGGATGGCCTTCTTGGCGGTGCCTTCGAGTTCGATGCTGCTGGTCTCGACCGTCGGATCGTCCTTGAGCGCCCCGTGGACGATGCGGCGGTCATAGGCGTTCATGGGTTCCAGCTCGACGGCATCACCGTGGCGCCGGACCTTCTCCGCGGCATCCCGGGCCTTTTTCTCGAGGGCGGCGTGGGACTGGGCGCGGTAGCCGCCGATGTCCACGGTGACCTTGGGCGCGGTGGAATCCTGGCGGAACAAGAGCCGGTTGGTGATGTACTGGAGGTCGGAGAGGATCTGGCCCTGCCGGCCGATCAACTGGGTGGCGTCCGGGGTCTGGACATCGAGCTGAATGCCCTCTTCGAGCTGCTTTTGCTCGATGGTGGCAGCGAAGCCGAGGCGGGTGAGGAGTTCCTGCAGGATGGTCTGGGCTTGGGCGGACATGGTGATGGCGGGTGGGTTCGGGGTTAATCTTGCTTGCGCTTGAGCAGCGTGGGCTTGCCGGGTTTCACGGGGGCCGGGCCGGCGCCGGGAGCGGCGGGCTTTTCGTCGTTGGTCTTGGTGACCTTCATCTGGAGGATGGTTAACAGGTTTTGGACCGTCCAGTAAAGGGTCAATCCGGCGGAAAAATTGTAGAGGAAGACCATGAACATGAGGGGCATGTACTTCATGATCTTCTGCTGGGTGGGGTCCATGCCGGGGGAGGGCGGAGTGAGCCGGGCCTGGATCAGCATGGTGACGCCCATGAGGAGCGGCATGGGGTTTACGGGGAAATTGACGCCGGGAATCATCCAGACGGTGTCGGACTGGGAAAGGTCGCAAGCCCAGAGGAAGCGGGCGCCGCGCAGTTCGATGGCGCTTTGCAGCATGGTGTAGAAACCGAAGAACACCGGAATCTGGAGGAGCATCGGGAGGCAGCCGGCCATGGGGCTGACCTTGTTCTCCTTCATGAACTCCATGAGCTTGGCGTTCATCTTCTTGGGGTCGTCCTTGTATTTCTCCTGCAACGCCTTCATCTGGGGCTGGAGGGCGGACATGCGCTTCATCGACCGGGTGCTGTGGTTGGTGAGCGGCCAGAAGGTGAGTTTGATGATGACGGTGATGGCGATGATGGCCAGGCCGTAGGAAAGCCCGAAATTATGGAGGGCGTTCATGCACAGGAGGAGGGCCTTGGCAAAGAAGCCGAAAAAGCCGTCGAACTCCATGATGCGGTCGATGCCGTTGCCGAAGTCGGAACCGAGGCTGGCCAGGGTGTTGTATTCCTTGGGGCCGGCAAAGACGGTGAACGGGCGTTCCAACGTTGCCCCCGGCGCAAGCGTCGCCGAACTGTAGGCAAACGCCGTCTGGTAGCCGAAGGGGTTGGCCACGGTCTTGCCGTCCCGGGCGAGCGCTTCGGGGCCGGGCACGGGAAGGTTGATGCGGGTGGCGACGACCTGGGTGACGGGTTGCCGGGGCATCGCGAT
>CAZUUP010000182.1:0-9894 GCA_964623105.1 uncultured Akkermansia sp. | reverse complement strand
CAGGCGGGACGCCCATGTTCTTCAACTGCCGGGAAGTCAGTTCGAAGGCGAACATTTCGCTGTAGTGCGAGACCACGAGGTATGGCGACCGAGACTTCGTCAGGCGGTTGCCGAACACGAGGAGCAGGAATCCGCTGGCGGCGGCCTGATCGAGACGACCAATCACGTCCTTCAGCACCCGAGGATCGGGGCAGTTTCGTTTGACCCAGGCGATGGTGAGTTCGCGGGACATGCCGCCAATCTTATTCGATGTGGCCGAGATCAAAAATCTCGCCTGTCCGGACAACCATTTCGACAAGCAACCCGGTAGTTAACAGATAGGGAGCCGACACCTCGTCGGCCTACCAGTTGCCAGGCATCGCACCCGGTCGCCAAGCGAAGGTCGTTGCGGGCATCGCCCTCTCACGGAGAGCGCCGATGTCGCTTCGCCACGACCTGACCGACCCCGCAATCATGACACCTGAAGATCGCCTCGCGGCGATGGCCATGGTAAGACCCGCGCGGCCCCTTTCCCGTCGCCCACGACACAACCAACACATCTCCGAGTTATGTAAGCTGTTTAATCACAACATCTTGCATCTCATAATCTTCCAGAATCCCCTTGCAATCCTGTCCCGCCGAGGTAGGGTGTCCACCTAGTCGCGTTGTCAACTGTAAGACATTGCTGCTGAATGTTTTACAGCGTTTTAACCGCTGCGAATAGTGTCGGCGGCCCGCCGTGAGCTTTGCCAACCAACGCGACCCGCGCAATGAGGATTAACGAATGGAACCCTGGTGGATTTGCAAAGACGAAGAATCGGCCGCCAAGCGTCGGTTGCGGGCAGTGGCCTATTACCGGCACTCGGCTGAGATCGGGCAGGAGAACTCGGTCGAGATACAGCAAGACAACGTCGTCGCGTTCGCCAAGAAACACGAGATCGAGATCATCCACGAGTTTCCCGACCGGGGTAAGAGCGGCCTGAACGCCGAGGGGCGGCCCGCCTTCAATGAAATGATGGAGTGGGTTCGGACTCGTGACGACTTCGAAATTGTGCT
Organism: uncultured Akkermansia sp.; assembly: GCA_964623105.1. Taxonomy (GTDB): domain Bacteria; phylum Verrucomicrobiota; class Verrucomicrobiia; order Limisphaerales; family BJHT01; genus BJHT01. The sequence goes on along the minus strand of CAZUUP010000182.1, from coordinate 8,859 downwards.
GGTCCTGGACGTCAGCCGCTGGGGGCGATTTCAAGACACGGACCTGTCCGCCCACTACGAATCCCTCTGCACCCAGCACCATAAGCAGGTGGTCTACACCAGCATCGGCTTTGGCCGCGACGAAGACCGCCTTATCAACCAACTGCGCAAGAGCATCGACCGCTACCAGAGCGCCGAGTACAGCCGCACGCTGAGCAAGAAAGTATTCGAGGGCGCGGCCAAGGTAGCGCGGCAAGGCTACCGGCCCGGCGGGGCGCCGCCCTATGCGTTCCACCGCATGATGCTTGATGAGAAGAAGGCGCCCGACCGCATTCTGCAACCGGGCCAGCGGAAGGCCATCCAGAACGGGCGGGTGATCCTCGTGCCCGGGGACCACGATCAAGTCCTGATCGTGCAGGAAATCTTCGTCCTGTTCGTCGAGAAGGGGTTCGATGAGCGGCAGATCGCCGGGCTTCTCAATTCCCGTGGTGTACCCTCGCCCGGCGGCGTGCGCTGGGGCGTAGGCTCGGTGCGGCACATCCTGACCAACCAGCAGTACACCGGTTGCGTGGTCTACAACAAGACCACCCAGCGACTCAAGACCAAGCCGCATCGGAATCCCCCGAAAGACTGGATCGTCACGCCCAACGCCTACGAGTCGGTGGTGCCGCCTGATTTGTTCCAGCAAGCGCAGCGCATCCTCGACGGACGCAAAGGCCGCTACAACCGCGACGAGATGCTGGCCAATCTGCGCACGCTCTATGACAAGTATCACGTCATCACGTCCCAGCTCATTCGCGCTGAGAAGAAGTGCCCGTCGCCGGGCTTCTATGCCAGCAAGTTCGGCGGCTTGACCGGAGCGTTCCAGTCGATGTTCGGCGACGCCCTGAGTCAGGTGAAGGACACTGTCCGCGAGGCCATCGGCCAGAGCGTAGCGAGGGTCGACGCTCACGAAGACTTCATCATCATCAATCAGCGGTTCACTGTGCTGATCCAGCCGTCGGTACCCATCCCTGATGGCTACGGCACTTTTTGGGCGTTCCGTCCTGATCACCGACCCGTCATCGATATCACCCTTGGCGTGCCGTTGTCCAACGGCGATACGCGCGAGATTCTCGGCTACCTGGCACTGCCTCGTCTGATGGTTCGAGAACCGTGGGTGCGGTTATCGAGCAGCAGCGACACGCGGATCGAACTGCACGGCTACAACGGCCTGGACCTCATCCGCGAGTTAACCCAATGAAAGGAGCGTGGCAATGGACAAAATCCGCCTGCGAAACATGGCACAGCGCGACTACCGAATGATTCCCGTGGAGAAGATTCAGGTGGTCATCTCCCGCTCGCGGGAAAAAACTCAATTCGACGAGAACGTGCGCAGCATCAATGAAATGGGCCTGTATAAGCCCATCCTCGTCAACAAGCGCAACCTGGAAACCAGCGGCATGTACGGCCTGATTTGCGGCGAGGGGCGTTTGCTGGCGCACATCGAGCTAGGCAAGACGCACATCAAGGCGGATGTCGTTGACGTAGATGACACGCAGGCGCACCTGATGACCTTGGGTGAAAACATTGCCCGCACGCCGCCCCAGACGATCGAGTTCGCTCGGGCCCTGAAGGAGATGCGCGACTACGGGATGACATGGCAGCAGTTGACAGCCATTACGGGCAAGAGCCAGGTCTATATCCAGGATTACATCCGGCTGGTGGAGCAAGGGGAGGAGCGCCTGGTCAAGGGCGTGGAGGAAGGGGTCTTCCCGCTCGTGTTCGCCATGAGCGTGGCTCAGAGCAGCGACCGATCGATCCAGCACCTGCTGATGGATGCCTTCGACAGCGGCATGGTCAACGCCCACAACCTCAGCCGGGTGCGCAAGATCATCGAGGATCGCCTCGAGAAGGGTAAAGAGCTGAACTCCAAGAAGGCGCCGGCTCCGTACACCGTCGAGAAGCTCAAGACCGACATCCGGAACATGACGCGACAGAAGGAGGCATTCGTTTTCGAGGCCGGCCAGCGCGAGAGCCGGCTGATGCAGATTCTCGTGGCGCTCAAACAACTCCGCCGCAACGACGCCTTCGTCAAGCTGCTGACGGGTGAGGGACTCACGGAGACTCCCGAACTCAAGGGCCAGTACACCATATGAACACCGAAAGGAGCACAAGATGGCCGAACCGCAATCCGCCAACGTCAAGGGGATGGACGTCCCCATCGTCAAGCTGACGCCGCTGCGAAAACGCAAGGTCAGTCAGGGGAACTTCAACAAGCTTCTAGCCAACCTGAAGGCCGTGGGGCTTATCGAACCGCTCCTGGTCTGTCAGGAGGGCGACCAGTTCTTCATCCTCGACGGGTACATCCGGTACACCGCGCTGGTGGACCTTGGCGTGGAGAGCGCCCCGTGCCTGGTGCTGGAGAGTCGGGATTTCTACACGCCGAACCGGCAGGTCAATCATCTTTCTTCCAAGCAAGAGGTGAAGATGCTCCGTGAAGCGCTGGAGAAGCTGGACGAAAAAACCATCGCCGCCGCTTTCGGCATGGAATCTCTGAAGGCCCGCCTGAACACGTCCTTGTTCCGCGAGTTGCACCCCCAGGTGGTCACCGCTCTGGAGCAGGGGAAGATCCTGCAGTCTGTGGCCAAGGAACTGACCTATGTGGTGCCCAATCGCCAGCTGGAAATCCTGCGGCTGATGCAGGAGAGCGGCGACACCAGCATGGCCTTCGCCAAAGCGCAGTTGCTGGCGACCGCATCCGCCGCTCGAAGCAAGAAGCACCGGAGGAACCAGCCGTGGGAACGGGGCCAGCAGAAACGGCGGGACTTGGTCAAGAAGCTCACGGAGGTCGAGAAGCACTTCGATTTCTATAGCGGCCTGTACCGCCAGTACGTCGGCGATCTTCTGAAGCTGTCCATCTATGTCCGTCAGATTGTGACGCGACCGGCACTGCGCAATTACCTCGAGAAGCACCATGCAGACACACTGCAATTCTTTGAGTCGCTGCTCGCCCAGAGCGAGGGCAAAGCCACGGGGTGATCGACGCGGTGTGCGTCACTGGTTTGAGCCTGGAGTCTACCTCGGCGCCTTGGTAGCGATGAAGTGTTTGTCGCCACCGGCGACGCGCAACGACCTTGGTGGTTGGCGCAGACGAGAGAACGCCATGAGGCCATTTGCATACACCAACGGCTACGGCGACACCTACTACCTCCACGTCTTGCGGCGCGGAAAGGGGCGCACGGTGTACGTCATGCGGAAACGCGCGGCCGGAGCAGTATCGGCGTTGCCCACTGGATACGAAGTGCGGGAGAACGTTCACGGCCAAGTGTCGGTGCGGCGTAAGTCTCGCAGATTCTTCACCGAGGCTGAGGAACATCTTCTCACCAGCCAGATCAAACGGCTGCGGCCTTTCGCCTATCGGCTCGACATCACTGGTCGGACCGCCACAGTCTACGCCTCCGCACTGGATCGCAAATGCTTTGCCGAGAGTTTGGATGCCGAGTTCGCCGATGGATTTGCCGACGCGCTGACCAAGGCGCTTGCCGAGAGATACTCGCCTGACCTGGTGGCCTTGTTCCGGGCCCGGCGCAAGGACAAGAACGCCAAACGGCCGCGGTTCTATCCCCTGCTGCGCCTCGCGCTCGTGGATGAAGATACACGGCGCTTCGCCGTCGAGCGGGTGTGTTTCACCGGCGACAGCGGCTGGATGCGGTTGGAAGTGCTGCCGCTGGCGACAGCGATGCTGCGGTATCTCCCGCACTTGGGCAAGGACAGCTTCTTCGACTTGATCTGAGGAGGATGCATGAACCAGAACCTACGCGGCAAACCTTACATCGCCTATGGCCGGTGCGCGGCGACAGTCGGATCGGCGCCCAAGCTGCGCGAGCAGGTTGGTCGCATTCGCCAATTGGGCGATGGCTTGGCCATGCAATGCGTGGCTGAAATCCGGCTCGCCGGCGTCAGCGGCGTGTCGCCCGTGCTGCGGCCCGATTTGTGTGAGCTTTTGGACAGAAAACGAGAGAGGGACGACTTCGAGGTGCTGATGATGGAGGACCAGGCCCGTCTCACCCGCGCCGGACTTGAAGGTGCCAAGGTGATTGAAACCGAGTTCGAAAGATGCGGCGTGCAGATTGTGTACTTGACCGAAACGGAGCTTGCGGCCGGAACCGCAGGCCAGGATGACTTTCACAATCGCCCCCCAGGAGCCGGCGAAGCACTTCGAGGAACGTGACATGGCCACGCGACGGAAACGACCGGCAAAGGACAGACAACGTTCGCGTGATGCGCGTGCGGACGTCATTCGCGGCATCCTTCAGCTTGAAATGTCGGGCGCATCCATCAGGGCCAATACCGTCAAGCGGGAGCGGCACGAGTTGTTTGTGCTGGCCATACGACATTACAGAACCTGGGGGCGGGCGCTCGAGGCTGCCGGCCTCAACGTGGAGACCGTTTCCCGCCGGCGAAAGTGGAACGTGCAGCGGATCATCCATGCCATCCACGAACTGTATTCCCGAGGGGTGGCGCTGCATAACAAGTCGGTGCGCAAGACTGACCAAAGCCTGACACAGGCCGCACGCAAGATTCTCGGCTCATGGGACAATGCACTGATGGCGGCGGGCTATGATCCGGCCAGCATCCGCCGGCAGCGTCGCCCGTGGACGAAGTCCGAGCTCATGGCCCTGATCCAACAGCGAGTGGCGGCGGGAGCGCCCCTTACACTGAATGGGATGCTTCCGGTGTCGGCGCGGTACGCGGTCAAGCGGCTCTTTGGGTCTTTTGCCGCAGGGCTGCGGATTGCGGGTGTTCTGCGCCGACCTGCGAAGTTCCCTCGTTGGTCGAAAGCCGTGATCGTGGCCGCGATACGGCAGCGCCATGACGCCAACCAGCCCATTCACTGCGCGGGGGTCATCGCGAGCCAGCCCAGACTTTATGACGCCGCGCGCCGCTACTGGGGCAGCTGGAATCAGGCACTCCGTGCCGCCGGTTACGATCCCGTACAGGTTCGACAGAAGCCCGAGCCTTGGACGGCCACGGCGGTCCTTGCCGAGCTTCGCCGGCGTGCGAGGAGCGGTTGCCCCGCCCCAGCCATATCTTTCATTCAACCGATCTCTCTGGTGCGGGCCTGTATCACGTTCTTCGGATCACTGGAGGCGGCGGCCGCCGCGGCGCGCGTTGACCCAGCCAAGATTGGATTCCGTCGATGCGCTGGCCGCCGCTGCCGGCGCTTCCACGTTGGAGGACAAGAACATGAGCATCAACGCTGAGTGTCCCCCCGTCGTGAACGGACCGGCACAGGATCAACGGCTGTTGGAGCCAATCCAAGTTCTGCGGGCAATCCTCCAACGCGAATCCAAGGGCCTGCCGTTGAACCACGCCACGGTGATGCGCCACGACCGTGCGCTTCACAGTGCCATACTTCGGTTCTTTGGAACATGGGATGATGCGATGTGTGCTGCGGGCATCGATCCCAAGAAGGTCGGTCGTCACCGAAGATGGAACCGCCAAGCCGTCATCCGGCGGATTCAGCAGCGTGCGGCGGAAGGCCTGCCTCTAAACGCAGGGGCAGTGCAGCGAACAGAGGGGACTCTGCACAGCGCGGCACTTCGATGGTTTCCATCATGGATTGCCGCGCTTGAGGCTGCCGGCATGGACCCTGCCCACTGGTCCAAGCGAGCGCCAGCATGGACGCGCGAACGGGTGGTCGAGACGATTCGGGCAATAGTTGCTCGTGGAGGTGCAGTCAATCATGCCGCACTGCGTCGCGACTCCGTCTCGCGGGCAGGGGTGTCGCTTTTCGGCACCTGGGACGATGCGCTGCGCGCTGCAGGTCTCGATCCCGGCAAAATACGCCGTCGGGCGCCGTGGACGCCGGACGAAATCCTTCAGGAAATCCGACGAAAGGTGCAAGCCGGTGAGCCACTCAATGCCAAGAATGTCGCGCCGCACTCGCTGCGGAGTCGAGGTACAACGTTCTTCGGCTCTTGGGACGCGGCCTTGTCGGCAGCCGGTTTGAAACCGGCGAATGTGCGAAAGAGCAAATCCCGCGGCGACCGCCGCAGTCGCTCGCAGTCCCAGACTGACCTGAGCAGTAGATGCGGTGCTACCTTTTGACAGTGAATAGCGTGTGCGGGTATGACAATATCACAGTTGAAGATCATCCGGCGACGCATCGCGCGTATAAGAGCACCGGTCGGACTTATCGTAGAATCGTTCACAACCCAAGAATGGCTTGTTGTCGGAGGACCTGCGCCTGAGCCTCAGAAAACCGCGGCGGCATTTCGGACACTGTTTTGCCACATAACTGCATGCGGTGTTGCTGCACTTCACAACCGTAGTTGCCGACACCAGCATCCCCACACTGCACTTCGGGCAAGCGTTCTCCTTGTTATCACAATATGGATAATTATTGCACCTAAAAAACCGACCGTAGCCGCCGTCAGTGGCAATCATATGGCCCCTAGAACACTTCTGACACGGCTTGCAGCCGAGGATCCCATCGATCACCATTTCAACGAGTTCGGGCGAATCGGCTGCGATTTCATTGACAAAAGCCGAAGGGTGTGTAGTTGGGCATAGTAGGACGCACATATTCCTCGCCCGCGTCAACGCGACGTAGAACAACCGGCGTTCCTCCGCATACGGAACAGCGTCAGCTTTGGCGAGGAGCGTTGAGAGCACCGGATGTTCCTCCATCTTGGCGGGGAATCCTTTCGGCCCATCGAAAAGTCCGGCTACAACGACAGCGTCCGCTTCGCGGCCCTTCGAGCTGTGGACCGTCGACCATTCCAGGGTCAGCCCAGGGTGGCGCTCCCTGATTTCATTTTGGCCCTCTTGGTCAGGAATTTGGTAGTTATAGCGCGTTAAGACGAATATCATCTTCGCGATTGGGCATCTCTTCGAAATCGCAGCGAGGGCGGCGTCGATCGGAGACTTCTGAGTGTGACCACCGACCTCATCCGTGGATAAGATCACAATTGGCCTAGCGAGTCCGTCGCGGAATCCCTTAACGGTTTTCTGCATTTGGCCGGGGTTCTTCTGAACAAAGGTGGAAGCGGCGTCGGCGACCTTCTGCGCACAGCGAAATGTTACTGTCATATCTATCCGCCGGACTGGATGACCGAGATGGTCGGACAGGCTGGTCATGATGCCGACATCGGCGCCTGTAAACCGGTAGATCGACTGCCAGTCGTCGCCTACACATGTGAGCCGCGTCTCAGGGCTTTTCGCGAGGATGGCCCTCACGAGTGCCATCCGCCCAGGGGAAACATCCTGAAATTCGTCAACAACAATGGCCTTCCACGGGAACATTACGGCGGGAGCGGACGGAACGAGGCGGGTGGCTTCCGCGACCATTGCGGGGTAGTCCGTTGCCCCGGAGCGTGGATCCATTTCCATAGCGTAGGCGGAGGCGACCATGTCGACCGTCTTTGCGAGCTCCTCGATATATCCGGGCACGGGCCGCGGGACCGCATCCAGCCCGCGTTCCCTCATTAGCGACAGGCACTGTGAAACAATGTCTAGGAAGCGCCGGACGTTCTTGTCCTGCGACTCGGAATCCATAGGATCCAATGCGGCAGTTCTAATCTCATCCCAAGAGCGGCCATCCTTTTCTTGGCGGCGCCGAGGCGAGTGCTCGGCCGCCGACCGGAGCGACGCGACTATCGCAGTCGCTGCTCGGTCGAACTCAGGGACAGTAACGCCGAACGTCCGGAACGCAGTCAGGGCGTGTTCGACCCATATCGAGGATTCGACGCCCCACCACCATGACTGGCTTTCGAGCAGGGTTGTCTTGTATTGGCGGTGCAAGGCTCGCTTCCATTCGACGCCGCTAGTGTATTCCGGGCCAAATGTACTCGTCCCATCCTTGTTTAGCGCAAAGTGTTCCCAGTACACGGTCTTTGCGGGGTCCTTGAAGCTGATGACGAAGTCCGGGCGGTACTGGCCGTGGCGCGCATCGCGAGTATCATGTGGGTAATCCGGCTCGTATTCCCAGTCTTTGATCGTGCCCGTCCCCTTGAGGAAGTCAAAAAGACCGCAGAGGGCTTCTTCCTGCGGGCTTCTAGTATTCACGGCAGCCGGATTCCCGCTCGGTGATTTCGCCTTCGCCGCGAGCCGTTCCATGAGATCGGTCACATGTACCTGCGCGACAGCGAGAGTGCGATCGACCATCGACCATGAACCACATTCTGCCAGCTGGACTAGGATCTCGGCGATTAATTCCTTTACCCGATCCTGTTCTACAGCCCTGTGCAACCGTGGCTTCTTTCCGGTGATCTCCCCAACGAGGTCGAGACCCAATTTGTGGAAAGTACGGACATCTGCTGCCGTATTGAGTCGCGTCTTGATCCTGCCGCCGATCTCTTCGACAGCTTTCTTATTGAAGGCGAGGACGAGAATCTCCCCCGGTTTAGCGAAACCAGATTCAATCAGGTAGCCGACCTTGGCAACCGCCGTCGCGGTCTTGCCAGACCCTGCTGCTGCCACGACTTGGACGCGGTGGTCGTTTTCAAGCACGACCCTTCGTTGTTCTTCAGTCAGAGGATTCTTCTCTACTCCGTCAAGCAGTTCCGCCCACTTTTGCCGTTCGCTGGCAAGGAACCGCACATTTGCATTCGCCCTGAGCGCGTCGCATGGGCAAGGGAGTCCGGAATCGGCGGCGACTAGCGCAGATATCATTTTCATCGCCATAGGACCTTGTGATTTTGCGGCATGCCAAACAGCAGTGGCAAGTTCGAGGTCTCTCGTGGTGATGTAGGAGGACGGAGCCTTAGATTGGGCTGCCTCGGCAAACATGGCGAGACGACGTAAACTATCGCTATCCTTGGACAGGGCCGCCGCGAATTTCGCCATGCGAAGTTTCTTGGACCAACGCCACGCCTTGAACGGATTACATGTCGA
>CAZUUP010000181.1:0-9956 GCA_964623105.1 uncultured Akkermansia sp. | reverse complement strand
TTGTTGCCCATCTCATTAGCACCCGGCTTCAGCCGGGTGTTGGCGGAAAGGAGACTCGGTAGCCTTTTCAACGGCGCCCGCAGATGGGCCAACCACGGCAACAAAACTGGTAAACCGCTAAAGCGGTTATGACCAGTCGCGCTTCCGAACACCCGGCTAAAGCCGGGTGCTAATGAAATGGGAGTCTGCTCGAAGACACTTCGATGCGCCCCGACTGACCCAGATGGATTATCGGTCTTGGCAGAGATCATGCCCATTGAGCTTCGCCCTGATTACTGATGCCACTCACCCGGATAGAATCCCTTGTAGCCATGATTCGCCCACGCGGGCGACGAGGGCTGACCTTCCTGACCAATGGCATCCACCGCCACCACCCAATACCTCGTCGAGTTCGAGCCGGCGCGATGGCTGAAGCGCGGCTCCGTAACGACCTGTGGAGTGAGTGAGACTATCTCCCACGTCCCTTTCAAACCATAGACCCGATAACCACTGATCCCCGTCTCGGGACTGGCATCCCATTTCAGCTCCGCCGTCTCGCGATTCTCCCGGCATAGGACATTGACAGGCTCCGACGGAATGGTGAGCGCGTACGGCGAAGGCCCGCTCTCCACGCCCAGCTTGTTCACCGCGCGGAGGACATAGGCGAAGACGGCGAACTTGTAGTCCGCCGCCTCGGGGCTTTTCCGGGTGAGGTCAGACGCGTCGGAGTAAGTGGTCTCCGTCAGGCTCCCGTGGTTGAGCCGGGTCCAATTCGTGATGTTGGTGACCTTCACCACCATTGGCTCCACATACTCGGGATCGTTATCTTTCCACGCGCCGGGCTGGCCTTTCGTCACCGTTTTAACCGCCACCACGCCGCGATACAGATTGTAACCGGCTACATCCTTGGCCGGGAGCGCCGTCCATTTGATCACGACCCGGTTGGTGGCCAGCACGGAGACTACCGGAGCCGCTGGCACGGCCGGCTGGCTGCGCACATGAAGACTGGCCGCACTGGCCGTCCCATCGCGGGCGACGGACTTCACGGAATAGAAACAGGCTTTTCCGGGGGCAGCCTCCTTGTCCTCAAATGATGGCTGACTGGTCGTGCCGATCAGCTTGTAATCCGCGAGCCACGGCTCGGTCGGCTCGGCGCGGAAGACTTGAAACTCTTTGACCGCGGAAGCCTCCGGGCTGCTCCAACTCAGCGATACCTTGGCGCTGTCAGTAGTGACTCGCAAATCCTGCGGGGCCGCCGGACGGATGACAGGAGCGGCCTGTTTGTAGCGATAAGTCCAAATCTCGGGACGATTGTTGGTCGCGGAAGTCTCCAGAATGAAAAGGTTCAGGTCCGGCGAGTAGGTCAGGTTGCGCGAGCGGCTCTTGCTCGGAGCCGGCTCGGTCGGCGGATTCATCTTCGCCCATTGCAGTTTGCCCAGGTCAAGCGCCCAGGTCTCGTGGCCGCCCTTCTCACCCAGCCAGACGACACAGATCATCCGGTCGTTGAGCGAGTCATAAGCCATCTTCGGGATGGTCGAATAAGTGCCCGCTTTCTTTCCGGGCGGATGCGGGTCGAGATCGTGTGCCTGCCAGCGGCCCAATCGGAAATCGTAGAGCCAGGTCCTTTCATCACTCAGATACTGGCTGCCAAACATTACCAGTTTGTCCCGCACCGGATCCACGGCCAGGCCCATGCCATCGCGCGCCGGGGGCGGATTCTGAGCCTTGATGAGATGGAGGGCGTTGGCATGGGCATCGTAGAAGAACAGTGAGTTCTTCGCGCCGCCCGAGCCGCTTCCACCGAACGAAATGGCGATCTGATGATTGGGCGCGTAGGTGCCGCCACTGCACAGGCCACCGATCACGTCGCCCGAGTACTTGGCCGGCTCGTGATAGGGCGGTGGCCGCATGTTAGTCCACGCCGTGGTAAGCGGGTCATAGAGCCAGACGGCGGAGTTTTTCAGATAGACTCCCCGGCTCCACTGATAGCCATGTCCGAGCGAACCGCCGGGAAAGCGGACAAACCGGCGGTTGGCGACATCGAAGACATGCGAGCCATCGACACAACAGACACCGGGCGGCGAGGTGGGGGGGAACTGCTGCCGCCACACGCCCGTGGTCAGGTCGCAGGTGAACGTGTGGAAACCTTGTGGAATGCCGTCGTGCCCGGCGTGGTGAATCCACTGTTTTGAGACCGGATCGTAGTCACCGCTGCCCTCGTAAAGAAATCCCGGAGCCGGCGCGCCCGCGCGGGGACTCTGTTTGACCCAGACATTCTCGGGATGATTGGTCCACGACGGTGGGTCGGCGGCCGGGGCTGTGGCGGCAAGGACCAGTGCAAGAGCGGCGCTGGGCAGATGTCGAATAATTGAACATCTCATTTGTTCAGCAGGAAATAATCGGCCTGCGCGAGATCCACGGTGAAGGTCGCGACGCCGTTGGAATAAGTCATCGGAACGGACTTTTGGGCGCTGACCTGACGGACGGCCGTGGGTTGGAAAGGAATCCGCACCTGAACGGTGACTGCCTTGGCAGGGGCGTCATTCCAGTTGATGAGCGTGACCAGCGTACCTTTCACGTTGTCAATGACGAGACCTTCGATACCGGTTACGGAGGTGCCGACCTCGCGCTGAATTTCGGGCCGGGCGGAGACACCCAGATGGACGAGACGATTTTTGTCGGGGTCACTGGTCATCAATGGATAGACCATGCGTCGCCCGCCGCGCGCCCATGGGGTAACCTTGGCGGCGCTGTGGATGTAACCGTGGCCGGGCAAGGTGCCAACGGCGATGGCCTTGCCTTTGCCGTAGTTCCGGCGGGTGACTGCGGGAGAGCCATCCGCCCAGGTGCCGATCACCGTTGTGTCGGCAGGGGTCAGCACCTGTTTCATGGCGAAGGCGGGGAGCTTCGCGCCGTCGAGGGTGATGGTGTCGATGGGAGTGAGGAGCGGCAGTTCGAGAATTGGCCGTACGTTGACGGCGGTTTTCTGAATGGTGGCTGACTTCAGTCCCAGCAAGGACAACAGGCTGCTCTCGGTTTGGTTGAACTGATTGAGACGGCCCAGGCCGGCGCAGGCATAGAGCACGCCACCGTTCTTCACCCAGCCTTCGAGTTTCTTTGCAATGCGGTCATCGACCCACTCACCGGCGAAATAAATCACGTCGTAGTTGCCAAGGATGTCCTGACCGCGGACGCCGTCGTTGATGTCATCCTCGGTGATGAGTTCCACTCCGTACTGGGCGTTACGGAGGGAGAGCCAGATGCCGTGAGTGTCCTTGCGGCAGAGGGTTTGCTGGAAGTTGCCGAAGTCCATCTGACACTGGCGGGCGAAGGGATCATCCTTCGGGTCCACTTTTAGCACGCGCTCATTGAAGTCGGTGGCTTTGGAGAGCACCACGGCAACGCGGGCGGCGCGGAACTTTCCCCCGACGGCGAGCGACTCGGCCTCGCCGGAATCGTAGATGGATTCGGAGATCGTCTTGAAGCTTTCCGGGTAAGCCCAGGCCACGGAGTTCTCGGTGAAGTTCTCGGGCGGGGCGACCCAGAAACTGTCGATCTGGGTCGCGCCGGCGCCGACTGAATACAACATGCTGCGGCGCAAATTCTCGGGGGTCTGACCCGGAGCGTGCGGCATGACGTAGAAGTGAATCGGGAGATTGTGATACTTCACGGCGCTGCGGGCGGTGGCCATCATCCAGCCGATGATCTGCGGGGGTTCGGCGACGGAGAAGATATAGTCCTCGGCCCAATAGGCGCTCATGCCGCGGAACTTGAAGATGTCGATCCATTGATAGATCGGGCCGTAATACATCGCCGGGCCGTGCGGGGAGTAGTTCGCGCCGGTGAGAACGTCGGGATTCAGGAGGCGCTCGGCGAGCCGGGTCATCTCGGCAAACTCCGCGAAGCGGGTCTCCTCGCTGAAGACGTTCGAATACCAGCGGAGCCGCGGCTGGGCGGGGTCATCGGAAAGGTTGGCCATGGCGGGTGCAACGCCGAGGTCGGCCTGAGTCAGTCCCTTTCTGGCAAGCCAGGCGCGGAAGGGTTCTGTGTATTTGGTGTCCTTGTAGTTGATCTTGCTGATATGGATTTCGTCGCCGAAGGAGAGGATGCGGAAGTTCTTCTTGTCCTTCTCCGACAGCTTGGAGGTGTAGGCCTGAATCTCGGCGGTCGAGTGGGAGTGCTGATGGTAGCCGTCGCGTGCGAGATGGGAGTAGCTGTCGGGCAACTGGGTGTTGTAGCCGAGGGCATCCTTGAGGGCATTGATCCAGGAATCCTGCCCGGGGCGTTTGGCGAAGGCGCCGTAGTAGGCAAGCTGGGAGGGCTTTTTGCCGCCGTTCGCCCGCCGCCATTGGGTTTTGGCAAGCGCGGTGATTTCCTCGGCGTTTTGTTTCGAGGTCTTGATTTTGGCATCGAGATTCCAGGCCACATCGATGGGAAGAATGAGCACGTCACCGCCGGTAACTTTGAGCGCGCCGAGCGGGTCGCGTCCGGTGGAGTCACGGGCGACTTCGAGATCAAAGGTTGTGCCGGCGGGAAACCCGAGGGTGATGCCCTCCTCGTGAACCAGCTTGCAGATCGAGGCAATGTTGAACCATTCACTCCACTGTCCCGGCGCAACGGGAGCGGCGGGGAACTTGGCGGACGTACCGCCGTAGTCGGGCTGCATGTGGCCCGCGGTCGTGGCCGTGAGTTGAACCGGGGCGGCGGCGGAGTTTTTGAAGCGTGCCCAGATTTGGGAGTTCTTGATCGCCTCGCGCGCGAAGGGACTGCCGGAGTTATAGGGTTTGTAACCGATGTAGGTGTCGCCTGGCTCGGTGGTAAGGATCACGGTGTCGATGAAGCGGTCGCCGGCGGGGGCGGGATTCTTGAGCGTGGTGAGGCGGAGTTCCGCGGGCCCGGCGGAGAGCGTGGCGAACTTACCCTTGGGTGCTTCGGCGGCATCGTGGTCCACGCCCCAATACCACCACTGTTGTTTGACCATCGGGGCCTTGTATGCGCCGGCGAAGCTGTAGAACCGGTCGCCGTCCAGCGCGCCGTAGTCATGGGAATAAACGACTTTGCCTCCTTGCAGCACCTCGAGGCGGTGAAGGTAGTTGAAGTAAGGCGGTGATTGGTACTTGCTCCACACGCGGTAGTCACCGGGCTTGGTGACGTTGATTTTGCGAACCGCGACCGAGCCATCGCTGGTGGCGGGCGCACCCAGCAGACCGCCGTTCATCACCCACATGCCGCCGTAAGTGTGGCTGGCGTAGCTGTCGTCCTGGTGGACGGCCTGCCAGCCCTTGGCGTCCTGAACGCGGAAGAACTCCCCCTCGGCGACGATCAGCATCGGCTCGTTGGTCTTGGTGGCAACGGGTTGCACGACTTCCGGCCCGGAATACACGCGCACGGGTCTGGGATTCCAGGCGGGGGCGGGGTTCGGAGATTGGGCGCGGCTTGCCGTTGGAACGACGATGGCGAGCAGGAGAAGATGGACGAGAAATGAGGAGGAGAGTGCTCGGGCGGAAAAGGAAATAGGCATAAGTTAAAGGGTCGGTTTGAATCGTCGCCGCTGTCTGACGCAGGGGGTTCCGCACGGCTTCAGCACCGTGGGTTGGAAGGCGGAATGGGTGGCGGTTTCGTCGGGAAGGGGCGGGTCATCGTTCAGCGCCGGTTTGAAAACGGGGCACTTGGTGCGGCAGGCGGGGAGAGGTTGTCCGCAGCGAGTGAGCCGCGGGGATTCAGAATGGCCCGGGCATCAATCGGAAGAAGGCGGCGGGTGAAAAGTCGCCCAATTCGGTGGAGGCCGAATCTTCCTCCGGGGTCATTTGGACACTCAACACGGGAAACCAAGGGGCACGGAGGGAGTCGGTGCGTTGGATGGTCAGCGGCGATCCGGGGCGGCCGCGCAAGCGGAGGAGGAAATGGTTGGCACCCTTGACGGTGAACGAGGTGATCCGGGACGAAGGTAGGCAGGCCTCGATCAGGGCATTGTGGACAAGCGTCGCCAGATTCGGATCGGCGAACAGGCAGCCACCGAAGGTCACCGATCCCACGCTGAGGACAAATCCGCCGCCCGCGTGGGGGAAATAGGTCATTTCAGCGTCGCCACCGAGGTCGGCGGCAAAGGCCCTGGCCAGAACGACGTGTCCGTACGGCAGTGGATTGAGCGGAACGCCCGTGTCCACCGGGCGACCGGGATCCGCCGGGCCTGAGAAGGTGGCGCATTCCCCGCCGATGATGAGCGAGGCGCTGGCGACGTTGTCGGTCTCGAGGCCGGCCGCCTTGCCGTTCATGTTCAACCCGCGGGATCCGGTGGCCATCCCGATCACGTCGCCAATGCGGCCGTTCCGGTCGGGGACGACACCGCGCAGGAACGGGTGGGCCGGGCGGATGACGGTGTAGCCGCCGCCAAGCACGCCACAGTGCGCCGTGGCGACTCCCAGCAGATCCCGCTCGTTCATCGACGGGGCGTCCGCGGTTCGAAACAGGAAGGAAGGCGAGTGCAGTGAGACGTCGCGCAGATCCACGCCGCCATCCAGGATCAGCGTGGTCTGGTCGGCGGAATACGCGACCCGCTCGTAAATTCCGTTGCCGCCCAGATAAAGCAGGCTGCCACCGCCGTCGAGGTAGGCGCGGAGCCGGCGATACATTTCATCAGTCCAGTATTCCGGATGAGTGCTCAGGACCACACAACAGTACCCGCGCAAGTCGAAGCCGTTGTGCAGGTCCAGGTCGGTGATTACCGCCGGTTGGTAAAGTCCGCCGCCGATGGTGCTCAGCCAGCCTTGCACCCACAACTCGCCGGCGAGCAGGTGGAACAGACCGGTGCGGGCGGAGCTGATGGCCGGATTGATGGGACGCAGGAACGAAAGGTTGGCGCGGTTTCGGGTGTAGTGCGAACCGCCCCACTGATCGTTGTAGGTGTTCCAGGTATTGACATTGGCAACCACGGCAACCTTGGCGGGCAGGGCATTGGACGACGGTTTGACGATGAAGGGGATTTCATGGCTGTCCAGCGTGTCGGGCGCGCCCTGCGGGAAACAGCGTGCCGCGTAGGTGCCGGAAGGCCAGTCCGCCGGAATGGTAAGTGTGTGCGAGGACTTCCAGCCGCAACCGTGCCGGGCGGGGGGCTGCCAGACCGGTTGCACGGAGCCGGCGAATTCAATCCGGCCCATTTCGATTTCGAGCGGATTGGGAGCATTGGTTCCAACCAGACGTACGAACCGGAGGACGGACGGCCCGTCGCAGGAGGCCATGAAGTTGATGGTTTCGCCGGGCTGGCCGGAAAGGGGCCAGCAGTAGAGCCCGCGATGGAGCACGGGAGGAACGGGTTCGCCGGGATTGATGGGATTTTCGGGATCGCTGCCGGACCAGTCGGCGGCACCGCCTGCCACGGAGACATGATAGTAATAAACAGCGCCGGTTTGATCGATCCCATAGAGGTGCCCGTTGCCCGTGGACACGACCTGTTGGAACCGGTCCCAGCCGGCGCCGATAACGAGGTTGGTCGGATACTCCCAGCGCACCGAGCCATCGCGGGCAAGATCGCGATTGTAATGGATCATGCCCTCGTAATCGATGCCGTATAAAACACCGTTGCGACCGGCGACGACCTGCCGGTAGTTCCACCCGGAGCCAAGCATCGACCCGCCGGCGGCCACCCAGTTGGTATCCGACCCGCCCCCGTGGCGGAAATAAGACAGGTCGCCGGAGCGGTTGATGGCATAAATGACGCCGTCGCCGTCACCCAGAAGCCAGCGATATTCCGCCCAGTTGTTGGTCAGGCTGATGGTGTTCAACGTGCCGGCGCCCCAGGCATGAATGCCGCCGGCCTCGATGTCCGCGTAGTAGGTGATGCTTCCGGCGAGGGGCACCCCGTAGAGGATACCGCCCCCATTGTAGAGCACGTGCTCGAGGCTCTCCCAACCGCCGGCTGCGGGAGCGACTTCCTCGGCGGGCAGCCAGGCCGGGGCGGCGGTTTCAGGGGTGTGCCGGAAAAGGGTCAAGGAACCATCGGCACCGACGGCGTAGAGGCCGCCATTTTCCGCGCCCAAAAAACGGAGATATGGCGGGGCCCCTGAGATGTGGATGGCGGAAACGCCGAGGAGCAGGAGGCACACAAGGCAGTTCGTAAGGCTGCATCGGGATGTGAGGCTCATGGGAGGAGGTTAGAAGTTTTGGGCGCGGCAAAAGTCCGGTGCCGGAACTGCCGGGAAACCGGCGGCGAAGCCCACCGCGACCGGACCATCGCGGCGGGATCGAGGAAGACTGTTCGATTCAGATTTTATTCCGATTCTGTCCGCGTAGCTGAACGGCCGCTGTTGCGTGCCGAGTCCCGTGGCGGGCGGGACACGAAAACGCGTTTGCCATAAGATTGGAGCCCGGTCAAGCGGCGATTTTTCGGTAGGCTTCGCCCTCGTTGATGGTCGGGTTTTCGGGGCGGCCTTTGTAGTTGTAGGTGACTTTGAGGCTGTCCATCCCCAGCAGCCACAGGATTGTGGCGTGGAGGTCGTGGACATGGAGGCGTTCTTCGACGGCGTGGAGGCCGACTTCGTCGGTGGCGCCGATGACCTGGCCACCTTTCACGCCGCCGCCGGCCATCCACATGGTGAAGCCGGTGGGGTTGTGGTCGCGGCCGTCGCCTTTTTCGCTCATCGGGGTGCGGCCGAATTCGCCGCCCCAGACGACGAGGGTGCTGTCGAGCAGGCCGCGGGCTTTCAGATCTTTCAGCAGGCCGGCGACGGCTTTGTCGGTTTCGCGGAAACGGTCGCCGTGATTTTTTTCGATGCCGCTGTGGGCGTCCCATTTGCTGCCGGCGCCGGAGTAGAGCTGGACGAAGCGCACGCCGCGCTCGACGAGGCGGCGCGAGAGGAGGCACATGCGGCCGAACGTCGCCGAGGTCGGGTCATCCATGCCGTAGAGTTTTTTGGTGGCGTCGGTTTCGTGGGTGAGATCGACGGCTTCGGGGGCCTCGGCCTGCATGCGGAAGGCGAGTTCGTAGGCGGCGATGCGGGCGTCGAGTTCGGTCTGCTGCGGGCGCGCGGCGGCGTGTTCGCGGTTGATTTCGTAGAGGAAATCGAGCTTGCCGCGCTGGCGCATTTCGCTGACGCCCTCGGGGGTGTTGAGGTTGGCGATGGGTTCGTTGCCGGGGGTGATGCGGGTGCCCTGATAGACGGCGGGCATGAAGCCGCTGCCCCAGTTGCGCGGGCCGTTGACGACGGTGCCGTTGTTGTCCTGCATGACGACGAAGGCGGGAAGGTTCTGGTTGACGGTGCCGAGGCCGTAGTTGACCCACGCGCCGAGGGACGGGCGGCCGGCGAGGATCGAGCCGGTGTTCATCTGGCAGACGCCGTTGGAGTGGACGATGCCGTTGCCCCAGCAGGAGCGGATGACGGCGAGATCGTCGGCGCAGGTGGCGACGTGCGGGCACCAGTCGGAAATCCAGAGGCCGCTCTGGCCGTGCTGCGCCCACTGGCGTTTGGAGGCGAGCACGGGGGAGTTGAACTCGCCCATCGCGGTGATGACCTTGCCGAAGCTGGGCGGGAGGGGTTTGCCGGCGAGTTCCTGCAATTTCGGCTTGGGATCGAAGGTGTCGAGATGGCTGGGGCCGCCTTCCATGAAGAGGAAGATGACGCTCTTGGCGCGCGGAAGGAATTGCGGCGGCTTGGCGGCAACAGGCGAGGTGAAGGGCTTGGTGGGCGCGGCGAGAGAATCGCCGGCGAGCAGGTGGCCGAGTGCGAGCGCGCCGAAGCCCGCGCCGCCGCGGAGGAGGAAGTCGCGACGCGAGGTGGCGGGTTCAAACCGGAAGCAGCGGGGGTCGGAGGTGGGTTTCATGGTGTGTGGTGGTGGGGGTGGAAAATGGATTTGCTCAGGGGAGCTGGTTTGAGGATGCGGTTATTTTCTCCCAAGGTAATTGGGAGACCTTGGAGTGCAATAGAGCGTCATTGTTGAGCGGACGCGTTCTCCCTCACCCCATCCCTCTCCCGCTGGGAGAG
>CAZUUP010000180.1:0-9973 GCA_964623105.1 uncultured Akkermansia sp. | reverse complement strand
ACCTGGCTCCCGTACCCCCACCCACAGCCCGCCGACCACGACCAAGGCGATGCCTTCGTCCAACGCCTCGAAGCCTTCCTCGCGGCCAATGTCGATCCAGACGAGATCGACCGCACCGGCGAGATTCCGCAAAAAGTCCTCGACGGCCTTGCCGCCATGGGCGCGTTCGGCATCAAGATTTCCCCCACGCACGGCGGCCTCGGCCTCTCGCAAACCAACTACTGCCGCGCCGCGATTCTGCTCGGCAGCTATTGCGCGAACCTCACCGCGCTCCTCTCCGCCCACCAATCCATCGGCGTGCCGCAACCGCTCATCCTCTTCGGCACCGAGGAACAAAAACGCCGCTTCCTCCCGCGCGTCGCCAAAGGTGAAATCTCCGCCTTCGCCCTCACCGAAACCGGCGTCGGCTCCGACCCCGCCCGCATGGTCACCCGCGCCGACCCCACGCCCGACGGCACCGGCTTCATCATCAACGGCGAGAAGCTCTGGTGTACGAACGGCACGAAAGCCGGCGTCATCGTCGTCATGGCCCGCACGCCCGCGAAGGTCGTCAACGGCCGCTCGCGCGATCAGGTCACCGCGTTCATCGTGGACATGGACACGCCCGGCATCGAGGTCACGCACCGCTGCCGCTTCATGGGCTTGAAGGCCCTCTACAACGGCGTCGTGCGCTTCACCAACGTCCGCGTCCCGCGCGAAAACATCATCCTCGCCGAAGGCAAGGGCCTGAAAGTCGCCCTCTCCACGCTCAACACCGGCCGCCTCACGCTCCCCGCCGGCTGCCTCGGCGCGAGCAAACGCTGCCTCGCCATCGCCCGCCGCTGGGCCGCCGAACGCGAGCAATGGGGCGCGCCCATCGCCAAGCACGCCGCCATCGCCGACAAGCTCGCCCACATGGCCGCCGACATTTTCGCGCTCGAATCCATGACCCTCTACGCCGCCAGCAAAGTGGACCGCGACAAACACGCCGACGTCCGCCTCGAAGCCGCCATGTGCAAACTCTGGGGCTCCGAAGCCGCCTGGCGCATCGTCAACGAAACCATGCAAATCCGCGGCGGTCGCGGCTACGAAACCGCCGATTCCCTCAAAGCCCGCGGCGAAGCCCCGCTCGCCATCGAACGCTTCCTGCGCGACTGCCGCATCAACACCATCTTCGAAGGCTCCTCCGAAATCATGCGCCTCTTCCTCGCCCGCGAAGCCCTCGACCCGCACCTGAAAATCGCCGGGGCCGCCCTCAACACCCAGCTCCCCCTCGCCGAACGCGCGAAGGCCGCGCTCCGAGCCGGCCTCCACTACGCCGTCTGGTATCCGCAACAATGGCTCCCCTTCGCCACGCCCGACACCCACGGCGCGACGCACCTCGATCCCACGTTGAAACGCCACCTCCGCTACGCCGCCCGCACCAGCCGCAAACTCGCGCGCTCCCTCTTCCACGCGATGGCGCTGTTCGGCCCGAAACTCGAGCGCCAACAAGTCCTCCTCGGCCGCTTCGTCGATATCGGCACCGAACTCTTCGCCATCACCGCCACCTGCTGCCGCGCCCAAACCCTCCTCGACACCGCCGAATCCCGCGACGACCTCGTCAAGCTCGCTGACTACTTCTGCCGCACCGCCCGCGAACGCATCGCCGCCCACTTCACCGGCCTCCACCACAACTCCGACCGCCCCGGCTACTCCCTCGCCCAAGACATCAGCGCCGGCAAACTCGAGTGGCTCGAAACCGGCATCCTGCACAGGAGCGCGGGCGGCCCGCCCGCGAGTTCCGCACCCCCCGAGCCACCAGCCCTCCTCGCGCCGAAGTGAAACCCCATTGGTAGGGCGGGGTGTCCTCACCCCGCCGCCGGCCTAATCTCACGCGTCCACCGACCGTCGCCGCCCCGAGGCGCGGATTCCTCCCGCCGCGCCGTTCGCAAGTTCGCTCAGAGCCATTCGCGAATCTTGTCCTGGCAGCGATTGTAAACGTATCCCAGCACGATGAGCGAGAGTGGCCGGTCCACGAGTTCCTCCCACCCCGAGCCACCGGCCTTCCCCGCGCCGAAGTAAATCTCCACCGGTAGGGTCCACCGTCCTCAGCGCGCCATCGCACCGCACTCACGATCAGCGGTTGGTGACGGGGGGGCGTACCGGAGCGGTTCCGGTTGCGGGGCCGTCACAACATCTCATCCGCGCGCTTTCCGCGAGCGGCACGCGGTTTGGTCCCCTCCCCGGCTTTGGCTTCCTCAGCGGCACGGGCGCGGTTCAATGCGAACAAGCGGGCAAGGATTTCATCGTCACTGAGATTGACGGGCCAGCCGTAAGCGGCGGCGACGGCGGCGTCGAGCTTCGCATGTGCGTGCGCGAGCCATGCGGGGCGCTCGTTGTAGAGGTTTGTCAGCGTGCGCTTGGCTAGTTTGACGGCGCACTCGGCATCGCGCGGCTCGGTGAGGGGATAGCGCACGGTGCCGACTCCACGGGCGTCGGGACTGGTCACGAAGCGACACCACGGGCCATCGGTGGAGCCGGGAAATTCCAACGTGCGCGTGGCGGTCCATTCGGACGGGTTGAGCCAGTTTTCGCGCAGATCGTTCAATTCCTTCGCGGCGGCGGCGATGACGTCGCGGTGTTCGATGGGCGAAGTGGGCGGCGGGGTTTCGCGCAAGATGTTATCCGGCTCGAGGTGATAGTGTGCCGCGCGAAACTTCGCGACGACTTGCAGAGCATCTTGCGTGGTGTCGTCAGCGAAGGGGAACGGAAAAGTTTCAAAGCACGTCGTTGGCGTGTAGCGGAGCCCGCTCTCCCTTTCGCGGACTTGCGTTGCCTGCGCCCTCGCCCAAACCTCGTGATACCGCGATTGCATCACACCGAAGAAATAATCATCGGCCCGCGCGAAGACTGTCAAAGCGTGATCCGCAAGTGCGACCGCTGGCACGCGAACGAAAATGCGGTGCTTTGACGTGCAAGGAGTAACCAATACCTCGCTCCTCGATTTTAGAAGTTCTCTGTAAACGGGTGAGGGGCGAGCGTGAAGCCAAGGGAAATTCCGTTGCACGGATTCGTTGTGCCCTTCGCGCAGGGGAAATACTTCGCGCTCCAACCATGCAAACGGAGCTTGGTAGAGAGCGGCTTTGATTTTGTCTTTTTCAAGGCCGTAATCAATCACCCAAGGCGCAGGTGTGCGATTGAGAACCTGTTTTCCGTTCAAAGACGGCCTCACAACATCACTGTTCGGCCGCCCATTCGGATTCGGTGCGATCAGAAACTGAATTGCGATGGCTGGAGTAACATCAAACGGGCCTTTTTGTTGGCTACCGTAACAACTCAAATCCTTGTTTGATTCGAGCGGCCTTGCCTCTCCGACATTTGCAGCGCCCGCAGTAAGATTGGCGTGGATTTCCTCAACTCGTTGCCCGTCCAGTACGCGTTCCAATTCTGTGCCAGCGTCAAAACCAACCATTGAGACATGCACGTTTGCGCCCGCCAGGGTCCAATTCCGGTCACTTTCTGCAAAAAACAGATCACCCGTCTTCTTAATCCGTTCCAGGACTTTTCGGCTGGCACCTCCACGGATTCCCTGAGTCGCCAAAAGACCGGCTCGCTTACACTTTCCATCCTCGATTTGTTGGCGTGCCTTCTCGAACCAATAACAACAAAGGTCAGCGAAGCCGGGCACACGTTTGCGGTATATCTCGAACAAGTTTTTGCGATAGTTTTCGCCGAGTTCACGAATGAATTTACTGCCGTGCAGGAAAGGCGGATTTCCCACGATCACATCACAGGTAGGCCACGCGCGCTCCGTAAAGACTTTGAACAGCTCGTCCTGTCCGCCGTGTTCCTCCGCCTGCGCGGCTTTCAAGTCTTTGGGCTTTTTGCGGAAGGTTTCGTTGAGCAACGCATCTTTGTTTTCGAATCCGTCGAGGTTTTGCAGAACGGGCGTGCAGTCGTTGTCGAACCCGTTGTCGCGCCGCCATTGGAGCGCGCCGATTTGAACGGTGACCTGCGCCAACTCGTAAGCGTAGGGGTTGATCTCGATCGCCCGGAGTTGTTGCACGTTTACCTGTGGCGTGAACGTAAGGCCGATTTGCGCCGCGGCGGTGATGATCTCCTTCTCCAGCCCCAGCAAAAGTTGCAGTGCGACGTACAGGAAGTTTCCGCTCCCGCACGCGGGGTCTAGCACGGTGATGCCCGCAATCTTCTTCTGGAAAGCGGCGAGCTTGTCGCGTGCGGAGTTCGTGGCCTTGCCCTTCGCGAGCAACGGGGTCAGGGCTTTCCGCAGTTCGCGCCACTCGCGGCGCAGCGGGGCCATGAGCACCGGCTCGATCAGCGTGCGGATATCTTCCTCGCTCGTGTAGTGTGCGCCGAGTTGCGAGCGTTGTGAATCGTCGAGAGCGCGCTCGAAAAGGGTGCCCATGATGGCCGGGCGGATGCACTGCCAATCTGCGGCGGCGGCATCGGCGAGTTTTTCGATTTCGTCGGGGCGCAATTCAAAGACGGTCGCATCCTCGAAAAGATGGCCGTTGAAATGACGAATCTTTTGCGTTCCGAAGCGCCCGCCCGTCGCCATGCACTGGAAAAGGTCTTCCAAGGTCTCCGCGAACCGCGCTGGGTCTTCCAACCCGATGGCGCACACGTCGGCGAAGATGGCTTCCGGCAACAGGCCGGTGTCCTCCGCGAAGAAACAGAAGACGAGCCGGTTGAGAAAGCGGGCGATGCGGAGGTTTTACTTTTGCGCGACGTAATGCTCGCGGCGGGTCTTGGCGCTCGCGAGTTCAACGGCTTCGCGCTGTTGCAGCGAGTGGGCGATTGCGGCGATTTTCCCCGCGAGCTTTGCGGTTACGTCCGCCGTCGTCTCGCGCGGGCGCAACTCTTCGGGATTGGCGAGCGCGGCACGCAACACGCGGAGCGCGGCGGGCGAATCAATGTCCGTATTCGTGAACTCGTGTGTCTCCTGTACCGCGCCGTTAAAATTCGTGCGGACGATGTAGCGGTGAAAATCGCAGACGATAAGCAACGGCGGATTGAGCAGCGATTCGCGGTAGCGGAGCAATTGCTTGTAGGCTTTTTCGAGGTCTTCACCGGGCCCCTTGTATTCCCAGCCGAAGCACTCGCGTTTCCACACGTCGGCAAAGCCGCGCTCCTTGCTCGCGGGCAGCGCCTCGCCCGTGGCGTCGAAATCGAATAGCTCCGCATCCTTTGCAACGCGCTTCTGAAAACAAAACGAATCGTCGGCAGTCGGGTCTGCCGCGTTCGGGGCCGGCAGCCCGAGCATCCGGCACAGGTCGTCGAAGTGCGACTGGTAGGCGGAAGTTTCCTTGCCGGAAAACTTGCCCCATTTGGTTTTGAATTCGGCGGGTGTCATGTGCGTTGCCTTCGGCGTGGCCTTGGGTCGCGAGGCCTATAAAGGGGCAGTCCTTACTATTTACACACCGGATCGGCCGGCGGCTCCCAAGCTTCACCGGCCAGGCAGCCGGCGAATTTCTCGAAGTGCCCCACCGGCCAGCCATTCGCATCGACGGCGATGGGTTTTGCTTTCGCTGGCTGCGCCAACGCCATCGCATCACGCACGAGGCGTTCCAGTTTGATCGCCGACTCGGAGTCGAGTCCGTCGATGGTGGTTTGCAAGTCCGTTGCGAGCGTGCTCATGGACAAACGTTGCCACAAGCGGGCGGGAGTGCCAACCGCAGAATCCCACCCGCCGCCTGCACCCCGCGTCCACAGGACGTCCCGGCCTTCGCGCCCCCATTCCTCCCGCAGCACCCCACAAAGGTTCGCTCACAGCCATTCGCGGATCTTGTCCTGGCAGCGATTGTAAACGTATCCCAGCACGATGAGCGCGATACCCAGGGCCATGAAGCTCAGCACCCGATAGACCTGCGTCAGTTGCCAGATGTCCAGCACCACCACACGACCGAGCGCCCCGGCCAGCACGGCCAACCCGAGCCACCGATAGACCCGCTCGCGCATGGCAAAGCCCGCCGCAAACACGCCCAGCGCCAGCACCGCCCAGCTCGCGGTGAGCAGGAACTTTCCGCCCGACACCTGCACCACCCAGCGCGAGAGGAACAACCACAAGGTCAGTCCGCCAACGAC
This sequence comes from uncultured Akkermansia sp., assembly GCA_964623105.1. Lineage (GTDB taxonomy): Bacteria > Verrucomicrobiota > Verrucomicrobiia > Limisphaerales > BJHT01 > BJHT01. Next base: position 3,907 of record CAZUUP010000180.1, on the reverse strand, counting down.
GATTGCCACCGTGTGTTCCGATTCCGGCCGGTCCGCAAGACTGGCGTGGTTGCGGACGACGCGCTGCAGCGCCAACAGGAAAATCGCCGGCAGCACATTCGGCAGAAACACCTCCGGCTGCCACGCATCGAACACCACCGCCCGCAGCAAGGCCGCGCCTAGGCAGGCGACGCCGGGCAGGAAATACGCCCGCTCGCGCAGCCAGACCCCGACCATCAGGAACGCGGGCGCCAGCAGCGACCAGGCAAGCGTGAGATAGAAACCCTGCACCTCCGCCATCAGCCAGCGCGTGAGAAACAACCACACGCTGAATCCGCACACGCCGATGACTCCGATATGCGCCGCGTCCGGGACGACCGAGGCATCGGCCTGTTTACGGGCGACCCGTTGCAAGGCGAGCAGGGCAAGCATCGGGAGCAAGTTCAGCGCGAAGAGATGCGGCTGCCACACATCGTGCGCGATCACCCGGAACTGCGCCAAACCCAGGCAGCCCAGCCCCAGCAGAAAATAGGTGCGTTCCCGCAACCACCAACCGGCGAGCAGGAACACCGGCCCGAGCACGGCCCACGCCGACGTCAGGAAATAACCGTCGCGCTCTGGCAGCACCCAGCGGGTCAGATAGACGCACAGGATTACGCCGCTCAGGAAGATCGTCCCCGCATGGGCCGCATCCGGAACGCCCGCGCCGTCCGGGTGTTTGCGGACGAGGCGTTGCAACCCAAGCGTCACGAACACCGGAAGCAGGCTCAGGGCGAAAAGCTCCGACCGCCATGCTTCATGCACGAGGACACGGAAGAGCGCGATGCCGACGCAGCCAAACCCGAGCAGATAATAGGTGCGTTCCTTCAGCCTCAGCCCCGCGAACACGAACGCCGGTCCGAGCACCGCGCCGGCCAGCGAGAAGAAATGTTCATCCCGGCCCCACATCAGCCAGCGCGTCAGGTGCCACCAGAGCAGCCCGCCGGCACACAGGAGCAAGGCGACATGAGCATCCGCCGGCATCGGGAAGCGCTCCGGTGCGCGGCGCGCAATCTGTTGCAGGACCAGCGGCAGCAGCGCGGCCAGCAGGTTGGGAACGGTGAAGAGCGCCCCCGCCGGCGCGCCGGGCGCCAGCAGGGTCAGCAACGCCAACCCAATCAGGATTCCGCTCCGGAGCAGCGTTTGGGGGGCACGCCACCACCCCGCGCCGGCAAACAGCAACCCTCCCAGCAATGCAAACACCCACGGCCGATGGGCCACGGGCACATAGCTGAATACCATCGCCACGACCATCGCGAACGCCGTCCACCGGTATGCCTCCGCGCCTGCGCGAAGGGTGCTCACCAGGTCCTCGCTCAGCTCCGGACGTCGCGCCACCGCACGCTGCACAACCACCGCAAGGATCAGGAACGCTCCGATGGGTGCCAGCGCGTAACCCCATCCGGGGTGCGGCATTTGCAGATGCCGGGCAAAGGCGACCCCAGCCGCCAGAGTGAAAAACTGCGCCGCCGCAGACAGTCGCCATGCGCGCGTGATCGCGCCGTACGCCGTTACTGCCAGCGCCAGCGCCGAGACCATCACCATCCACTCGGGTTCAGTGAAACGCTCGCGCAACCACGAGTGCAGCAGCGCCACGACCGCGACGGCGTACCCGCTCTCGAAGATCGCCCGGAGCCTGGCACCGCCCAGCACGGTCTGCCGTGTCCACCAGTGCAACAGCGCCAGGGAACCCGCCAGAAACAATCCCGCCCGCCAATCGGATCGCTCGCCCCAACTCCCGCTGTCGAGCAGCCACCAGCAATGCGCGAGCACCAGGCAGCCTTGCGCAAACAACGCTATCTCCCGGGTCCGCACGACCTGCACGGAAAGCGTGAGACCCAGTCCGGCGGCCATCAACCACAGCGCAATCGACTCCTTTGCGCTCTGCTGGAAAATGGTCGCGCCGACGGCAATCAGGGCCAGCCCCGCGAACCACGCCGTCCGCGCCCGCAGCAGCGCGGTGTTCTCCGGGTCTTCGTGCCGCCCCATCCACCAGGCGTTGAACAACAGCAGGCCGCTGATCCCGACACCCAGCGCGAGATGTCGCCCCGGCTCCCAGCCCGGCACAAACCAGCCAACGGCGAGCGTCGCCGTGACCAACGCGCCGACGCGCAGCAACCGGCTGGGCTGCCGCAGCCCGAGCGTGAGCAGCACCACGCTCTCCGCCGCGAGCAGCACCGCGAGTTGGTGGCCGGTGAACTTTATGATCATCCCGACCGTGACCAGCAGCAGCCCTTGTGTGACATACGCCGCCCGCACGGACGGTTCCTGCGGCAAACGCAGCCGCGCATAGGCCGCCAACCCGAGCAGCACCGCGCCCAGGCCCAAGCAGAATTCCCAGAGTTGACCGCTCCGCTGCGTCGCCATCGAGAGTGCGACCAGGACGAAAAACGCGCCGTTGTTCGCGCTCAGGAATGCGGCCCGCCGCTTGTCCGCGAGCAAATCTCCCTCCGCGAGAAAAGTCGCCGCGGTGAAGCAAACCCAGTAGCCCGCGAGAAACACGGTGGCGAGCAACAGGTTTTCGCGCGGCGCATTCAGCAGCCAGTGGCCATCGTGAAAAAAGCGCCAGAACGCAAAGCCGCCGTACGATGCGACCAGCCCCGCCAGCGTGAGGTGCGCCCACCGATTGCGCACGAGGAAGAAAACCGTCGCGATCGTGAGCACGAGATTCGAGCACAGGGTGAACGTCCCCACGCGCGTGACGACGGCCGTGTAGTAACCCAGCCCCAGCGCGAACAGCGCCAGCGTCTCGGACTTCTTCCGGTCCGCCAGCCACACGATCACGCCCGCCCAGGCGAGCAGCAGCCCGCCGTCGAGCGCCGCACTTTCGATGATGCGCAATGGCTCGTAGTGATGCGCGGCGTAGGTTGTGAAATAGACCGCGCCCAATCCCCCCGCCAGCAGGACGTGCGCGAAATTGTTGAGCGAAGCCGGCGCCGACTTGCGCTGGAGCCACAGGCCCGCCCCAAGCAACGCACCACTGGCGAGATACAGCAGCCCGATTCTGCCCCCCGCACCCATCTGCCGGTACGCGAGGTTCGCCAGAAAAACAAAACCGGTGAGGAGGATCACAACGCCCGCCCGCACGAACCAGTAGGTCCCCAGCCGCAGCTCGAAAGACTGCCGCGGCGACGGTCCTGCCGCGGGCGCGGAATCGTCCGCCGCCGCGAGCGCCCCGGCCGCCTTCACCGTCGTCGGCACTTCGCTAACGGGCGCGGAGGCCGGGCTGAGTTCACTCACGTTTGCCGGTGACTGTGCCGGGCTGGCGGTGGCGAAGGTTTCCAGCGGCGGAGGAGTTGCCGTTCGTTTGCTCTCGGTCTTGATGACGTTGCTCCGCAGTGCTTTGGCTCCGCTCTCCTCCGCTTCCGCCAGAACGGGTGGCAGTTGTTGCCGCTCTCCGACCGGGATCGGCGGGATTGCCCGCGCCTGTGGTTCCCGTCTGACCGACGGCGATCGCAGTTCCTCCCGGTTACCAGCGCGTCCGGGCGCGGTCGCGACCGGGGTTATCGTCGCCGGGGCTATCGTCGTCAGCGCAGCTTCCGCCTCCGCGACTGGGAGCGGCGGAATGGGCGCAGCCGGCGCTGGCTGTGCGGAAGCGGATGCGACTTTGGGCGCGCGCGTGTCTTCCTTGGCGTCCTCGAATTCCTGCAAGCGGTCCCTGAGTTGCAGGATCATTGCCCGCAACTCCTCGGCAGATCTGTCTAGGTAAGTGACGCGTGCGTACATCCAGGCGACCGCGCAGATCAGGCACGAAATGACGATTATCATGGGGTTCTCCTTGCCGCAGCTCGCAGCGCATCGGGTGAAAAGTCAGTGTTCACGGGAGGAGATTGCCCCCGGCACCCGCGATCCGGGTAATCGATATTTTTGTACGAACATCGACTGCCCA
>CAZUUP010000179.1:0-10007 GCA_964623105.1 uncultured Akkermansia sp. | reverse complement strand
TCTACTTTCAGGACGACCTCCGCCTCGTGAACCACTGGCGCGTCAACGGCCAGCACTACGAAAAGACCGCCAACGCCTGGCTCGTGAACATGGATGCGAACGAACCGGAGATTCTGAAGATTTTCGCTGCCACCTACGGCGCGGGGAACGAGACCAAATGGTGGGTTTACTGGCGGGTCTTTTACATGGCCTGTGCGGAACTGTGGGGCTACCGACAGGGCAACGAGTGGCTGGTTTCGCATTATGTATTCCGCAAGCCTTGATGTCGCGAGATGGAATCCGGTCCGGTGTAAACGGGCAGGAAACCCGCTTCAGCGGTGCATCCCGAAGTTGGCGGAAAGGCGCAAAGCTTGAAAAGTGGATGTCCCCTGCTGACGGCGTATGTGGGGAGCGGATGTTGAAAATTACAAAGGTGTGCGGTTCACCGCACGCCTATCGGAGCGATGCTGCCGTCGCGTCGCCTGACGTGTGCTATACGTTCAACAGTTTTCGAAAGCACCTGCGCTTCGGCGTGTCGGTCGCCGGTAAAATCGTGTTTGACTCGCCAAAGCCTTCGCCGCCAATTTCGGCCCCTATTTTATGAGCGATCCAGCACAAGTTCTCCGCGACTTCCAACCCTCCAAACCATTCTTCATCGGCATCGATTCCGACGGCTGCATTTTTGACAGCATGGAGATCAAGCACAAAGAGTGCTTCGCCCCCATGTTCATCAAAAACTTCCACCTCCAGGCCGTCAGCAAATATGCGAGGGAAGTTTGGGAGTTCGTGAATCTCTACTCGAAGGACCGCGGGGCCAACCGTTTCCCGGCGCTGGTGAAGGCGATCAAGCTTCTCGGCGCCCGTCCGGAGGTCCAGGCCCGTCACGTCAAGATGCCTGACATCGCGGCGCTTGAGGAATGGATCAAGCGCGAAACCAAGCTGGGCAATGCCACCCTTAACAACGAGGTGAAAAGCGGCAACCAGGGGCTGGCGCACATCAAGGTGTGGTCTGACGCCGTCAATCGGGCCGTCGAGGACATTGTCCACGGCGTGCCGCCCTTTCCGTTGGTGCGCGAGACGTTGCAAAAGATGAACACGCGGGCCGATTGCATGTGCATCTCCCAGACCCCTGCTGACGCGCTCAAGCGTGAGTGGGCGGAACACGGGATTGATGGCTTTGTGAAGATCATCGCCGGTCAGGAGATGGGGACCAAGACCGAGCACATCAGATTTGCTGCCGCTCCCAAATATGCCCCCGAAAAGATTTTGATGATTGGCGACGCCCCGGGGGATTTCAAGGCAGCCAAGGGCAACCAGGCGCTCTTCTTTCCCATCGTCCCCGGCCACGAAGAACGCTCTTGGGAACGCCTCTACAACGAGGCGCTCGATCGTTTCTTTGCCGGCACCTATGCCGGCGCTTACGAAGCCGGTTTGGTGAAAGAGTTCGATGCGAGTCTGCCCGAGCACCCGCAGTGGCGGCGTTAATTTCGGGGCAGTTGCGCAGCGCCGTCCGGCCGTTTGCGGGCGGCGCTTTCTCATTTTCCCGTCCGGCTCGGTAAGGCCTGTTTACCGCATCATTCCGCCTCCTTAAACTGGGCGGGAACATCCGTATTCTATGGGATGCGCGGGCGGGGGAAATCCGTTGACGCTCCCCCGGCCCCTACCTACATTCGCGGCGCTTTTGCCGGTCAAAAACCGCCCAAACGAAAACGAATTTCAACTGCATGACCACCCCAGCAACCCCAGCCAAAGGCCTCGAAGGCGTCGTCGCCGCTTCCACCCGACTCAGCGATGTCCGCGGCGACATCGGCCAGTTGATCTACTGCGGATACAACATCGACGAACTGGCTGGCAAAGTGAGTTACGAGGAAGTCGTCCACCTCCTCCATCACAATCACCTGCCGAACCGCAAGGAACTTGAGGCATTGAAGGGCACCCTCGCGGGCTTCCGTGATCTTCCCCGGGGGATCATTGACATCATCGAGACCCTGCCCAAGACCACTCCGCCGATGCACGCCATCCGCACGGCGGTCAGCGCCCTAGGTTGCTTTGACACCACCGCGGAGGACGATTCCCAGCATTCCCAGCGCCGCAAAGCGCTTCGCCTCATCGCCCAGATTCCCGTGGTCACCGCCTACTTTCATCGGTACCGGCAGGGATTGCCGCTGGTGCATCCTGACCCGGCACTCGGCGAGGCAGCCAATTTTCTGTGGATGATCAACGGCACCAAGCCGACTCGCGACATGGAGGCGACCATGGATGTCTGCTACGTGTTGCACGCCGACCACGGAATGAACGCATCGACTTTCAGCGCGCGAGTGACCATCGCGACGCTCAGCGACATGTATTCGGCCATCACCACCGCCATTGGCACCCTGAAGGGTCCGTTGCACGGCGGCGCCAACGAGGGCGTGATCAAGATGCTTCAGGAGATTGGTTCGATCGAGAAGGTCGATGCCTACATCGAAGACGCCCTTGCCCAGAAAAAGAAGATCATGGGGATCGGCCACCGCGTGTACAAGGTGCTCGATCCGCGTGCCCCGCACCTGAAACGGATGGCGCAAATCCTCAGCAGCCAGCTTGGTGATCCCCGCTGGATTCAGATGAGTGAACGCATCGCCGATCTGATGCTTGCCCGCAAGCAGCTCCATGCGAACGTCGATTTTTACTCGGCCACGGTGTACTACTCCCTTGGCATCCCCACCGACCTGTTCACCCCGATTTTCGCGATTGCCCGCACCAGCGGTTGGACGGCGCACGTGCTCGAGCAACTCGCCGACAACCGCCTCATCCGTCCGCAATCCATCTACACCGGTCCTGTCGGCCTGAAAGTGGTGCCGGTGGAGCAGCGTTGATGGATTGGGGTCCAGCGTAGTGAATTTGAACTCCTCCCCCCGTCACTCAATGGCCTGCATCGCACGACTTGATGAAGTTCGTACCCGGCGGTTGCGGATTCCATGTCCCGGCGCCCCGGCCGGTCATGCTCCCCAAAAGGGGGGACGGCGTGGCAGAGGTCCTGATTCCGCGTGAATCGCGGGAACAAAACCGCGCAGCCCGAAGATCTTTTTGATTCGAAAACACCAGCTTTAAATCCGAAACATCACGCCGATGAACATTCACGAATACCAAGCCAAACAACTTCTCGCCCAACATGGTGTCGCCGTGCCCGCGGGCCAGCCCTGCAAGACCGTGGCCGAGGCCCGGGTGGCGGCCGACAAAATCTTTGGCGCGGGCCATAAGCTTGCCGTCGTCAAGTCGCAGATTCATGCCGGTGGCCGTGGCAAGGGCGTCTTCAAGGACGGTTTCAAGGGCGGCGTGAAACTTGGCAAATCCGCCGACGAAGCCACCGCCCACGCTCAGGCGATGCTGGGCAATACGCTCATCACCAAACAGACCGGACCCGAGGGCCGCGTCGTCAGCACCGTGCTCGTAGCTGCTGCGGAGGACATCAAGAAGGAATTTTACCTCGCAGTCCTGCTCGACCGTGCCAATTCCCGTCCGCTCGTCATGGCCAGCACCGAGGGTGGGGTGGACATCGAGGAGGTGGCCGAAAAGACGCCGGAAAAGATTATCAAAGAGCACATCGATCCCGCGCTTGGTTTCCAGCCGTGGCAGGGACGCAAGATCGCCGCGGCGCTCGGCCTCAAGGGCGACCTGGCCAACCAGGCCGGCAAGCTTCTCGCCGGAGTTTACAAGACGTGGTGGGAGTGCGATGCCTCGATGGTCGAAATCAACCCGCTCTGCATCTGCGTCGGTCCGGATGGCAAGGAAAAGCTGATTGCCGTTGACGCCAAGATCGGCCTCGACGACAACGCGCTCTACCGCCACAAGGACATCCAGGAGATGCGCGACCTTGCCGAGGAGTCGCCGCTCGAGATCGAAGCCAGCAAGTTCAACCTCAATTACATCAAGCTCGACGGCTCCATCGCCTGCTTGGTCAACGGTGCCGGACTGGCCATGGCGACCATGGACATCATCCAGCACTTTGGAGCCAGTCCCGCCAACTTTCTGGACGTCGGCGGTGGCGCTTCCAAGGATCAAGTAACCGCCGCGTTCAAGATCATCCTCAGCGACCCCTCGGTGAAGGCGATCTTCGTCAACATCTTCGGCGGGATAATGGATTGCAATGTCATCGCCACCGGCATCGTCGCCGCCGTTAAGGAAACCGGACTGAAGCTGCCGCTCGTCGTCCGTCTCGAGGGGAACAACGTCCTCGCCGGCAAGAAGACGCTGGCCGAGAGCGGCCTCACCCTCATCACCGGCGATTCGATGGCGGATGCGGCGCAGAAGGTGGTAAAGACTGTGGCTGGATGATAAACAGGCCCCATGACGACAACGATTGAAAAGGAATTCCGTTCGTTGACTGTGGCTGAGCGCGTGGACTTGCTCGGCGAATTGTGGAGAGAAGTGGCGTCCAAGCCGGCTGAGTTGCCGGTTCCCAAATCGCAGCTTGAAGAACTCGATCGCCGCCGCCTCCTCTATCGCGCGAACCCGCAACGCGCCGTCCCGTGGGGCGAGGCGAAGGCGCGGATTCTAAAACGTCATGCGAAGCGTCATCGTCCAACCTGAAGCCGAACAGGAAACCGATGAAGCTGTGGCCTGGTATGAGGAGCGTGAACCCGGACTCGGACTCCGGTTGCTGCACAAGCTTGACGTGGCTTATGCGGCCAGCGCGCGTGGGCCCGAATTGTTCCAATTGGTTGGGAACGCCTTTCGCCGCGCCCTTTTGCGGACTTTTCCCTACGCGGTCTTCTTCGAACTGGATCGAGACATGGTCGTGATTCACTCCGTTTTTCATTGCTCGCGCAATCCGGCGGTCTGGAAATCCCGGCTGAGGGCGGCGAAGACTCGTCGCTCGAATTCGCCATGCTGAAAGTCACCGAAATCGCGTTCACCTGCTACCCCGTCATTGACATGGCGCGGGCGCGGAAATTTTACGAAAGCGTGCTCGGCTTGAAGCCCGCTTATCACGCGGGCACGCCGGGTGGCATGGAGTGGGTGGAATACGACATCGCCAGCGGCACGCTTTCCCTCGGAGCGGGCGCGGCGGATTGGAAGCCGACGGCGACCGGTTGCTCCGTCGGCCTCGAAGTCGAGGATTTCGACGCAGCCATCGCGCACCTCAAGGATGCGGGCGTGAAGTTCAAGATGGAGCCTTTTCCCACGCCCGTTTGCCGCATGGCGTTCATCTACGACACCGAGGGCAACCTGATTTGCATCCACAAGCGCAAGGCCGATCACCACTGATCATTGTTCACTGATTACCCAATACTGACATGTCCATTCTCGTCACCCCCCAAACCAAGCTCCTCATCCAAGGCATCACCGGCGAGTTCGGCGCGCGCCACGCGAAGCTCTCCATCGAATACGGCACCCAGGTCGTTGCCGGAGTCACACCCGGGAAAGGCGGACAAATCTTCGAGCACTCCGGCACCAAGGTGCCCATCTTCGACACCGTCGCCGAAGCCGTTAAAACCACCGGTGCCACCGCCAGCGCAGTCTTTGTCCCGCCACCCTTTGCTGCTGATGCGATTCTCGAAGGCGTGGACGCCGGACTCGATCTGGTTGTGGCCATCACCGAGGGCATTCCCGTCCGCGACATGATCCGGGCCAAACACGCGATGGCCGGCAGCAAGACCCGCCTCATTGGGCCGAACTGCCCGGGCATCGTCACTCCGGGCGCTGGAAAGGATTCTCACGGTGGCTGCCGCATCGGCATCGCGCCCGGCTACATTCACAAACGCGGCAACATCGGCGTCGTCTCGCGCTCGGGCACCCTCACCTACGAGGCTGTCTGGCAGCTCACCAGCCGTGGAGTGGGACAAAGCACCTGCGTCGGCATCGGCGGCGATCCCGTCAACGGCACCTCCCATCTCGACGTCATCAAGATGTTCATGACTGATCCTGAGACCCATGGCATCATCATGATCGGCGAGATCGGCGGCAGCGCCGAGGAGGAAGCGGCCGACTGGATCCGCCAGTTTGGCACCAAACCCGTGGCCGGATTCATTGCCGGCGCCACCGCGCCGCCGGGACGGCGGATGGGTCATGCCGGCGCGATCGTCAGCGGCGGAAAAGGCACCGCCGCCGCCAAGATCGACGCGTTCCGAGCCGCCGGTATCGGCATCGCCGCCACCCCGAGCGAGATGGCCGACACCCTGTTGAAAATGATGTAATGTCGTCCGCTGGCGGCCTGCGCCGTCTGCCCAACCTCGCTCCCGCCCCGCGACCGGGACCCGGGCAGTGCCCCGACCGATGAGCCTGCTGAACGCCATTCTCAACATCGTCGGCGTCCTGCTCTGGATTGGCTGGCGAACCTTCACGCCCGCCACCACCAATCTCACTCCTGGACTCTCCCGGGTCTCCATCGTCCGTCCGGCGGAAACGATAACGGGCTGGCATCTTGGCCCGTTGCTGGGGCTGCTGGCGCTGTTGGGAATTCGCGCGGTGTTTTACGACACCATCGCCAGCTCTGTTGGTTGGTCCCCCACGCTGCCCCTCACTGTGATCGCTCCCGCCTTTCGCGGCGACAGCCTGGTTCGGATGCTCGTCTTTTCCGTAATGAGCTTTGTCTTCAGCCTTGCGGCATTCATTTTCAGCCTGCTTCTGCTCTCGATCCTCTGTCGCAAACTGCCCGACAGCGACACCTGGCCGCGCTGGGTTCGTTTGAATCTCGGCCTGCTTGGGCGTTTGCATTGGTCCCTGAAGCTACTCGTGCCCTTTGTAGGCATCACCCTCCTGTGGGCCGCGCTTCAACCGTTGCTCGTCCGGTTGGGAATCATTCCCAAACCGGCCACCACAGCCCTGCTCTGGGAGCAAGCCAGCATCATCGGGTTGTGCGCCTATCTCGATTGGAAATACCTCCTCATCGGTCTGCTCGTCCTCCATGCCATCAACAGTTACGTGTACCTCGGCACGTCGCCGGTCTGGGCATTCGTGAACCATTGTGCCCGTGCGCTTCTGCGACCCTTCAACCCGTTGCCCCTCAAACTTGGGCGCATTGACCTGGCACCGCTGATCGCCGGGGCCATCATCGTCGCGCTGGCGCGGTGGCTTCCCGGTGCTTTCCAGCGCCTTTATCTCGGCTTGCCGCACTGATGCGCACCGGAAGCGTCAGTCTCTTCAACCGGCGAATTTCGGGAAGAAATCCCGCGCCGTCGCGCACGTCTCAGCGCTCAAATCTGCCAGCGAACACCCCCGCACCTGCGCCACCACCGCTGCCAGTTCACGCACGTGGGCCGGTTCGCAGCGTTTACCGCGAAACGGCACGGGTGCCAGATAAGGGCAGTCCGTCTCCAGCATGAAACTTCCCGCCGGCACGGCCGCCAGACTTTCCCGCACCGTGGCGGCGTTTTTGAACGTGGCGATCCCGGTGAAACTGACGATCGAACCCGTCGCCAGCACCCGCCGCAGTCCCGCCGGATCACCCACAAAGCAGTGAAACACTCCCCGCACGCGGCCTGCGAATTCCCCCAATATCGCCAGGGTGTCTTCAAAGGCGCTCCGTTCGTGGATGACGCATCCCAGGCCAAGTTCCGCCGCGACCTCCAACTGCTGCCGGAACACTGCGCGCTGCTTTTGCTTGATGCGCTCCACTTCGGCCAAACCCGCGTCGCTGTCGGCCGCCGGCAGGCGGAAGTAATCCAGTCCCGTCTCCCCGATGGCCACCACCTTCGGGTGCCGTCCCAGTTCCCGCAGCGCGTCCCGAATGTCTTCGGGCGCGTCCATTGCCTCTTGCGGATGCCATCCGACCACGGCAAAGACGCCGGCAAAACGCTCGGCCAGCGAGATCGCTTGCGCGCTGCTCTGCAGATTGGTTCCCACGGTGATGATCCGGGTGATCCCCGCTGTCGTCGCCCGCTCGATTGTTTCTGCCAGGTCGGTCGCGAACACCGGATCATCCAGATGCGCGTGAGTGTCGAAAAAAATGGGTGTCATGCAGCGGTGGTGCCGGCCAGGTCCGTCGGGCGGCGCGGCTTTGATACGGCCCGGCGACTCCCCCGACAACCGTTAAATCATTCGGCTTTGCGGTTGCAAACCCGCCGTGAGGTCGTTATCCATTCCCGGCGTCCAGTATTGAATTAACAGCGAGTTATCTATGGCCCAACCTCTTTATCATCCCAGCGTCGAAGGTGCCCAGCATGGCGCCAAAAGCCTCGAACAATTTCTTGATTATGCCAAGAACGCCGGTGCCGCCGGCGTGCAACCCAGCAATTACATGCTGGCCGATGGCAAGGGCGGTTTCCGCAAGGCCAAGGATATTCAGGCCCTCTTCACCGACCGCGGCCTGACCCTCGATGGCATCAGCGCCCACTGTCCGTTCTGGGTTCATACCAGCGCCTGGACCGGCACGAAGTCCGGCAATCCCTTCATCGCCCCCGAGGTCGCCAAACTTTCCCCCGAGAAGATCGAGGCGTGGCACGAGAAGTACCTTCTGAACCTCATGGACCTCGCCGCCGAGTTGAAGGTCAAATCCATGCCCATGTTCTGGGGCGTTGCCTTCGGTTGGGAGCTGGCCACCGGTTATCCTTGGGGCTTTTGGAGCGGAGGAGGCTTTGACCTCGTCAAGGAAGGACAGGAACGTTTCGTCAAGAAGACAGCCAAGCTGCGCGCCCATGCCAATAAACTTGGCATCAAGCTCTGCCACGAGATTCACCCCGGGACCGCTGCCATGTGCGCTGATGATTTCCTGATGCTCGTGGATATCTGCGATGGGGACAAATCCCTCGCGGTCAATGCGGACCCGTCCCATTGCTGGGAAGGCGAGTCGTGGGAGAACCGCTTCCTCAAGGTTGGCAAATATATCTACGCCTGCCACATCAAGAACTTCGTCATCCGCCCAAACATTCCCCTGCGCATGATGAACGGCAACTGGCCCAATCGTGCCATGCAGTTCACCGACCTCGGCAGCGGTGACCTCAATATGCAGCGCTATGCCGAACTCCTCATCCACGTGGGCTACCCCCATCGGTACTGCCAGCTCAACGGCACCAAAACCGCTCCGCTTATCGTGGAAGCCGAGAGTGCTCATAAAGACCTCGACTATTGCAGCGCCGACGGCATCCGGTACGTCAAAAACAATTTGTGTTTCCCGGTCGCCACTGGTTCCTTCGAGGACGGGATGGGCAGCTAGGCAGGTGGAGGTTTTAACGCGAGCACAGGGGCACGGTTTCCGTGCCCTTTTTTTGTTTCCGCCCATCCGTTCGGCCGAGTCGGCGGGATTTGGTCGGCGGCAGCGCGACGGATCAAGAGATCAAAGGGCGAACGCCATGAGCGCGTTGTCGGCGGCCATCCCTCATCGCGTTTGAGCCGCCGCCTGCGATGGGCTGTTTACGGAACCCGCTCGACTCTCAAGAACATTTTGGTGGTCGTCGGAGTCGGCAGGGTAACGCTGCCATTCGTTGTGGTGGGGACCACCGGGTTGCCTACGCGCGTCCAGTTCACAAAATTGGTCGTTCCACGCACCTCGTACAAATCGTACGGGCGCGCCGTCCACTCGAGGTTGGTGAGGGTGCCTCGGGTGATTCGCAGGCCGCTGGCCGCGTTCGTGGGATTGGAGCCGATTCGGAACTCGTTGATGTTGCTGATGCCGTCCCCGTCGGCGTCAGCACTGGAATTGACGGAGGCACCGACCCCGGGGAAGAACTGATCCAGCCAGGCGTCGGGCAACCCATTGGTTTGGAAATAGTTGAACTGGGGTTGGAGGGAAATGACTCTCACCGTGTAGAAGGGCGAAGCATTGGTTCCGTCGGAAACGCGGACGGTGACCCGTTCGTAAGCAGTCCCGCCGACGGGGTCGAGGCGCGGTCCGGAAAAACGGTTGGCGGGGGTGAAATGTAGGATCGAGTTGGTGACCGAAAAGAAGCCATTCCCACCCGCGGTGGCGTTGGTAATGAGCAGGGTCAGGTTGGTGGACTGCAAATCGTAGCCGAACCGCTCGATCCGGTTGATGCCGGGAACGTTGGGTGTTTCGGCTGGATCAGCGGTGACGACGTCCATCACCCGGTCAAAGCCGAATGGCGGGGTGT
>CAZUUP010000178.1:0-10034 GCA_964623105.1 uncultured Akkermansia sp. | reverse complement strand
GCAGGCGAGGGCGGGGGCGATTTTCCACGCGGCCATGAGGAGGGGGAAGTTCCACGGAATAATCTGCGCGGCGACGCCGAGGGGGCGGACCTGGTCGGCGGTGCGGCCGGGGAAGGCGTAGGCGAGTTTGTCGGCCCAGCCGGCGTAGTAGAAGAAGTGGGCGGCGACCATGGGCAGGTCGAAGTCGCGGGATTCCTTGATGGGTTTGCCGCCGTCGAGGGTTTCGAGGACGGCGAGTTCGCGGGCGCGTTCCTGGATGATGCGGGCGATGCGGTAGAGATATTTGCCGCGTTCGCTGCCGGGCAGCTTGGACCACACATTGTCATAGGCACCTCGGGCGGCGCGGACGGCGGCGTCCACGTCGTGGTCATCGGCGAGGGCGATCTCGGTGAGCTTCTCTTCGGTGGCGGGGTTGAGGGAATCGAAGTATTTGCCGGAATGCGGCGCGACGAAGCGGCCGCCGATGAAGAGTTCGTGGCGTGGGGCGATGGGGTAGCCTTTGTGGTCTTCGGGGGCGGGGGCGTAGTCCCATTTGGTGCCGAAGTTGAGGCGGCGTTTGCTGGTGGGAACGGGGCGGGAGGGCATAAGGGAAGTATGAAGTAGGAGTTATGAATTATGAAGGGAGAAGGGGTGGAAAGCTCAAAGGATAAAGCTCAAAGTTCAAGGGAAGAAACAAGGATCAAGGATCTAGGTTGTATGGTTTGGTAATTCCTAGGTGGATGTTATGTGGATTTATGATTCAACTGTGGCGACGGCGGCGACGAGGCGCACCGATTGCAACCGCGACAGCCCGCCGCTGGTCGGTGCGGCGCATGGTGAGGTCGCGTTTGCATGGACTCAACCTCCATAGAACTGAATATCCTTTGAACGTTCGCGCAGCCCGCAAGTCGGGCAAACGAGGAACAGGAACTGTCCATCCTCTGAAGGCTCGAATCTGGCGGCGCGATTCTCACAACGTGGGCACGTGTATCGAGCATCCACCGTGATGCGACCGGAAATCCGCCACCAAAGGAAGAAGCCAAACGGAAGCCAAACGGCAGTTATGATCCGAATTGGCAGCGGCGACGGATCGGGAAAAAAGTAAGTGACGACGACAATCGGCGCAAACGGTAACCCGACAAAGAGAAGCCCGGATGCGAACATCCGCGCGATGTATCTCCCAGTCTGTTTGCGTGTCGTTGTCATGATCTGCGAAGCGGTCGCCCCAAGCTTAGCGCCGGCGCCCACGGGGCGCACCGATTGCAACCGCGACGGCCCGCCGTCGGTCGCTGTAGCGCATGGGTGGGCCAATCGAATGTCATAGGAACATACGGTAGAGGAATAATGAACCAAGCAAAACAAATATCCCGCCAAGCGCCAAAAACATGTTGGCCACCATATAATAGTCCTCAGCAATGAATGCCACCGACGGACTCTCGGGGCTAAATAGGACAGTCAATCTCGTGCCTATCTCCTTCCGACGACCATAGCCAACATCACCCGTGACGGTAAAACGAGTGCGGCCGACGCAATACTCTACGACGGGACGATAGATTGGCGAGGCGTCGAAATCGCCACTTATTCCAGTGAGGTTATCAACTACGGTTCCCGGCGCACGCTCGCAGTGCGCAACTTTCTCCTTGAGACGCCGGCGATAGGCAATACCAACGACGGCCAGCCCAGCTCCAACAATAGGGAACAACAGAAAAAGATATTTGAGCTGCTCAATCATGAGCGGTGACTTGGACCGAATCCCGGTTAATCTTTGGTCAGTGACCAAGCGATGGCATTGGTAAGGAGGCGGCGGAAGGCGGGGTTCTTGAAGTCATCGGGGTGGCCGAGGGAGGTGTAGAAGATGCGGGCTTGTTTGGGGCCGTAGCGATGGGTCCAGGCGACGGGTTCGGCGGGTTTGTCGGGGATGGTGCCGATGAGGAGCGGGGTGGCGGTGGGGACGAGGGGTTTGACGATGTAGAGGGAACCGTTGCCGGGGAGTTGGGCGGCGGTGAGGCCGGATAGGATGGGATGCTTCTCTGCGCCGGGGGCGAAGGTGAGGGTGGTCTGCGGGCCGGTACCGTGGTGGTTGGTGTAGTGTCCGCCGAAGACTTCGGGATCGAACTGCTGCCACGCGGCGAGTTTCGGGTCGGTGATTTTGTCTTTGGGTCGCAGGGCGAAGGCGTGGGAGGCGGTGCGGATGCCGATCAGGGGCTTGCCGGCGGCAAGGTGGGCGCGGACGGCGTCGAGCTGGTCTTGGTAGGGTGTGCGGCGGCGGACGCTGATGAAGAGCAGGTCGGCGTCGCGCAGGGCGGCGGTGAGTCCGGGGAAGTTGTTTTTATCAGTCTTGTCGGCGTGGATGATTGTGATGCGGTAGCCGACGGGTTCGAGGTCGGTCTTGGCAAATTCGGGGAGGGTTTCCCAGGTTTTGTATTCGTCCTCGCCGATCATGAAGACGAGGTGACGCGGGGCGGCGGTGGCAGTGAGGGAGAGGATGGAGGTGAGGAGGGCTAGGAGGAGGAGGCGCATGGGGGGAAAGTAATTAGTAATTAGTGATTAGTGATTAGTAAGGTGGGAGTGGGGGCGTCCGGGTTTATCGGTGTCTATCCGTGGTTGATTATTTTGTCGGCGTTCGGGCTTGGGGCTAATGCCTTTCGGGTATTTTGCCGGGTAGAAAGCCCGGGCTTGGAGCCAGAGATACCGAATGCGCTACAACCCCAACGGGGTTGTGTCCTCCAGCCCAGGGTTGCGAGGAACGAGCTACCCTGGGTAGGCACCCGAATGGTTATCAACCCCAACGGGGTTGCGGCATGCCTCGCCCGCCGGGTCGCAACCCCGTTGGGGTTGTGAATCTGCGGATCGCTTTCCCAGGGTAGCTCGTTCCTCGCAACCCTGGGCTGGAGGCCGGAATCCCGTTGGGATTCTTGATTGGAATATCCGAAAGGCATAAGGTTCAAGGCAGGGAGAAGTAGTCGGGGCTTTGGTAATTGCCGTCGGTGAGTTTGACGATTTGCATCAACACATCGTTGACGAGGGTGCTGGCTCCGAAGCGGAAGAGGTCGGGAGTTAGCCAGTCGTCGCCGAGGGTTTCTTTGACCATGACGAGGTAGGCGAGGGCTTGCTTGGCGGTGCGGATGCCGCCGGCGGGTTTCATGCCGATGCGGAGGCCGGTGGCGTAGAAGTGGTCGCGGATGGCTTCGAGCATGACGAGGGTGACGGGCATGGTGGCGGCGGGGGTGACTTTGCCGGTGCTGGTTTTGATGAAGTCCGCGCCGGCGTCCATGGCGAGCTGGCTGGCGCGGCGGACGTTGTCGTAGGTGACGAGTTCGCCGGTTTCGAGGATGACCTTGAGATGGGCGGGGCCGCAGGCGGTTTTGATGGCGGCAATTTCGTCGGAGACGCGCGAGTGATGGCCGGCGAGGAAGGCACCGCGGTCGATGACCATGTCGATCTCGTCGGCTCCGTCGGCGACGGCGCGGCGGACTTCCTCAAGGCGGGTGCGCAGCGGGTATTGGCCGCTGGGGAAACCGGTGGCGACGGAGGCGACGTGGACGGGGGAATCGGGGCCGAGGTGTTTGCGGGCGTGGCGGACCATGCTGGGATAGACGCAGACGGCGCCGCAGGGGGGAACGTCGTATTGGGGCGCGGCGGGATGGAGGGCTTTCTGGCAAAGATAGGCGACTTTGCCGGGGGTGTCTTTGCCCTCGAGGGTGGTGAGGTCCATCATGGCCACGGCGAGCTTGAGGCCGGTGAGTTTGGCGGCGTTCTTGATGCTGCGCTTGGTGAAGGCGGCGGCGCGTTCCTCGACCATGATCTGGTCGATGGTGGGGTGGGCGGCGGGGAATACGGGAGCGCGGGTGGCGCGTGGGGCGGGAGCTGCGGCAGTGGCCATGAGGCGGAAGGTAAGGGAAGGGGCGGTGGGATGTCGAGACGGGGTGGGAGGTGATTTTTGGGTGCGACGGTTTCAATAGGTTGGCATTTTTCGGAGTCGCATTTTAGGTTTCACGGGTTACCAGAAAATTTATGACATCGCATACACTGTTCCGGCTGACGTGCCTGCTGGGTGGCTGGTTGGGGATTTCGATCGGGGCGTCGGCCGCGCCGTCGCTGGGGAAGGTGGACTTCACGCGGGACATCCGGCCGCTGTTGTCGGACAACTGTTTCGCGTGTCACGGGCCGGATGCCAAGAGCCTGAAGGGGAAGCTGCGGCTGGATCTGGCGGAGTCGGCGACGAAGCCGGCGAAGTCGGGGAAGGTCGCGATCGTGCCGGGGAAACCGGGGGAGAGCGAATTGATCCAGCGGCTGAAGACGAAGGATGAGGCCGATTTGATGCCGCCGCCGGAGAGCCACAAAAAGCTTTCGGCGTCGCAGATCGAGTTGTTCACGCGGTGGATTGCGGAAGGCGCGGAGTACAAGGGGCATTGGGCGTATCAAAAGGTGGCGCGGCCGACCGTGCCCGCGGCGGCGGCGAAGAGTCCGGTGGACCGGATGATTCTGGCGCGGCTGGCGGCGCAGGGGTTGCAAGCGCAGCCGGCGGCGGATCGGGTGACGTTGATCCGGCGGCTGAGTTTCGACCTGACGGGGCTGCCGCCGAAACCGGCGGAGGTCGATGCGTTTGTGAAAGACACTTCACCGGAGGCGTACGGGAAGTTGGTGGACCGATTGCTGGCGTCGCAGCACTACGGGGAGCGGATGGCGGCGTACTGGCTGGATCTGGTGCGTTATGCGGACACGCGGGGTTACCATGGCGACCAGCACCAGAGCATCACGCCGTTCCGGGATTACGTGATCAATGCGTTCAACCGGAACGTGCCGTTCGACCGGTTCACAGCCGAGCAACTGGCGGGTGATTTGCTGCCGAACCCGACGTTGGAACAGCGGGTGGCGTCGGGATACAACAAGCTTTTGATGACGACGGAAGAGGGCGGGGCGCAGGCGAAGGAATACACGGCGAAGTACGCGGCAGACCGGGTGCGCAATGCGAGCATCGTGTGGCTGGGGACGACGCTGGGCTGCTGTGAATGCCATGATCACAAGTATGACCCGTTCACACAGCGGGATTTCTACAGCATGGCGGCGTTTTTCGCCGACGTGAAGGAGACGGCGGTCGGTGGGTTGGAAACGGTGCCGGTGCCGACGGCGGAGCAGGCGGCGGAGCTGGAGCGGTTGAACCGGGAACTGGGGCCGTTGCGGGAGTCGCTCGGAAAACAGACGCCGGAACTGGATGCCGCGATGGCGGCGTGGGAGAAGTCGCTGGTGCGGTGGACGGCGCTCAAGCCGGCGAATGTGGTGTCGGAGGGCGGGGCGACTTTCAAGGTGCTGGACGACGCGAGCGTGCTGGCGGGCGGCAAGGTGGCGGACAAGGACACGTACACGCTGACTTTCAAGACGACGTTGAAGGACATCACGGCGCTGCGGATCGAGGTGTTGCCGGACAAGTCGCTGCCGAAGCAGGGGCCGGGACGGGCGGACAACGGCAACTTTGTGCTGACGGGAGTGAGCGTGGCGGTGGGAGATTTGCCGGTGGAAGTCGCGGGCATTGAAGCTTCGCATTCGCAGGCGGACCGGCCGGTGAAACGGGGCAAGGCGAAGGGGATTCCGAAGGGCGGGTGGGCGGTCATGGATGCGGTCGGGAAGCCGCATTTCGCCGTGGTGGAATTGCAGGACAAGGTGGGCGGCGGGGGCGAGACGGTTTTCACGGTGAAGTTGCATCATGATTACGGCACGAAGCACACGCTGGGGCAGTTCCGGATTGCGGCGACGACGGCGGCGGCACCGGTGTTGGTGAAGGATTCCGCGCCGCGCTCGAAGGAAGTGGAGGCGGTGCTGGCGACGGCACCGGCCCAGCGGACGGCAAAACAGGCTGCCGAACTGGCGGCGCATTACCGGACTCTGGCGCCGTTGCTCGAGCCGGTGCGGAAGCAGATCGCCGCGTTGGAGGGCAGGATCGACGCGGTGAACAAGACGATGGCGCGGACGATGGTGGCGATGCCGGTGGAACCGCGGATGGTGCGGGTGTTGCCGCGGGGCAACTGGCTGGACGACTCGGGCCCGGCGATGGAGCCGGCGGTGCCGGTGGTGCTGGGGCGGGTGCAGGCGGAGAACCGGCGCGCGAACCGGCTGGATCTCGCGCAATGGCTGGTGTCACGGGAAAATCCCCTGGTCGCGCGCGTGTTTGTGAACCGCCTGTGGAAGATCATGTTCGGGCGCGGCCTGGTGACGACGCTGGAGGATTTTGGCGCGCAGGGGACGAATCCGTCGCATCCCGAGGTGCTGGACTGGCTGGCGTCGGAGTTCATCGAGAGCGGCTGGAACATCAAGCAGATGCTCAAGACTTTGGCGATGACCGAGGCTTACCAGCGGTCGTCGCGGGACACGCCGGAGTTGCGGAGCAAGGATCCATACAACGCCCAACTGGCGCGGCAGGGCCGGTTCCGGCTGGATGCCGAGATGGTGCGGGACAACGCGCTGGCGTTGAGCGGCCTGCTGGTGAATGCGGTCGGGGGCGGCAGCGTGAAGCCGTACCAGCCGGCGGGATACTGGTCATACCTCAACTTCCCGAAGCGGGAATGGGAGAACTCGGCGGGGGAGGGCCTGTATCGGCGTGGAGTGTACACTTACTGGTGCCGGACGTTTTTGCATCCGAGCCTGGCGGCATTCGATGCCTCGACGCGCGAGGAGTGCGTGGCGGAGCGGGTGCGGTCAAACACACCGCAGCAGGCGCTGGTTTTGCTGAATGATCCGACGTATGTCGAGGCGGCACGGGTGTTTGCCGAACGCATCGTGCGCGAGGGCGGGAAGGAGGCGGCGGAGCGGATCCGGTTTGCCTTCCGTGAGGCGTTGTCTAGGCCGCCGACGGCGGAAGAGCAGAAAATCCTGCTGGAGCTGCATGGGAAACACGCCGCGCAGTATGCGGCGGACAAGGGCGCTGCGGCGGAGTGGCTGCAGGCTGGTGGGAAGCCCGCGGCCAAGGACATCGACCCGGTGGAACTGGCCGCCTGGAGTTCGGTGTCCCGCACGATTTTGAACCTGCACGAAACCATCACCCGCAACTGACCATGAACACACTTCCCGATTTCGATGCCTTGAACCGCCGCGCCTTCCTGTGCCGGGCGGGCGCCAGTGTCGGCACGGCGGCACTGGCCAATCTGCTCAATCCCCATTGGTCGCGCGCAGCCGCGCCGGCGACGGACAAGTGGCCGGGAGTCATCGGCAAGCTGCATCACGCGCCGAAGGTAAAGCGGGTCATCCAGCTTTACATGGCGGGCGGTCCGTCGCATCTGGAGACGTTCGACTACAAGCCGAAGCTGGCGAAGATGCATGGCGAAACGATGCCGGAGAGTGTGACCAAGGGGCAGCCGATTGCGCAGTTGCAGGGGCGGAAGGAGTTGAAGTGTTTCGGGCCGCAATGGGAATTCAAGAAAGCGGGCAAGGGGGGGCTTGAGATCAGCGAGATTTTCCCGCAGTTGCATGGCGTGGCTGATGAGATGTGCATCATCCGGTCGCTGCACACGGATGCGATCAATCATGATCCGGCGCACACGTTCATGAACACGGGCACGCTCATCAGCGGCCGGCCGGCGCTGGGTTCGTGGATCACGTACGGCTTGGGGGCGGAGGCGGAAGATTTGCCGGGGTTTGTGGTGATGACCTCGAGCGGCAAGTTCGGGCAGTCGCAGCCGATCTCGGCGCGGCAGTGGGCGAGCGGGTTCCTGCCGACGCGTTTCAGCGGCATCGACCTGCGGTCCAAGGGTGATCCGGTGTTGTATGTGAAGAATCCGCGGGGCGTCGCGGCGGGGCAGCAGGAGGACGTGGTGCGTTCGGTGCAGAAGTTGAACCAGTTACAGCAGAGCGTGGTGGATGATCCCGAGATCGCGACGCGGATTGCCCAGTATGAGATGGCGTTTCGCATGCAGACGAGCGTGCCGGGGTTGATGGACATCTCGGCGGAACCGGCGAACATGCTGGAGTTGTACGGGTGCAAACCGGGCGACGGAACCTTTGCGTCCAACTGCCTGCTGGCGCGGCGCCTGGCCGAGCGGGGAGTGCGGTTCATCCAGCTTTACCACCGGGACTGGGATCATCACGGCAGCGTGAAGGAGCATGTGCGCGGGACGGCGGCGGAGGTGGACCAGGGCATGGCGGCGCTGATCAAGGATTTGAAGCAGCGCGACATGCTGAAGGACACACTCATCATCTGGAACGGCGAGTTCGGGCGGACGCCGATGGCGCAGGGCAACGGGCGGGATCATCATCAAAAGGGCTTCTCGGTCTGGCTGGCGGGTGGCGGGGTGAAGGGCGGGACCAGTTACGGGGCGACCGACGAGTTTGGGTATCACGCGGTGGAGAACGTGGTGCATGTGAATGATCTGCACGCGACGGTGCTGCATTTGCTGGGCATCGATCACAGACGCCTGACCTTCAAGTTCCAGGGGTTGGACATGCGCGTGACGGGGGTGGCGGGCGAGGTGGTGAAGGCGGTGCTGGCGTAGGCGGGGGGCGGGGAACGTCGGCGGGCAATGGCGCGGGCAGCAGCCTGCGGGTTGGGAGTTTTACGGAAATCCGGCAGGTCGTCCTTGTTCCGCTGCTCTCTCCTTGGGAGCGGTGTTGCGGTGCGCGGTGGCGCTTGGCGCTTGGGGACGGTCTTTGCCTGAATCGGGTTGCGGGGGCGGGAGTCGGACAACGGAACCGGAAAACCCGAAAAACTGCATGTCACCGTTCTTGTTTGTCCGCCTCTGGCTCATGGTGTTCCTCCATTATTTCGTGTGGGGAACGTGGTATGTGACCATGGGGAGCTATCTGCATTCGACGTTGCAGTTTCCGGGGGAACAGATCGGGCTGGCGTATGGCTCGACGGCGATAGGGGCGATTGTCTCGCCGTTTTTCGCGGGAATTGTGGCGGACCGTTTCTTTGCGACACAACGCCTGCTGGGCGCCTTGCATCTGGTGGGGGCCGCGCTGCTGTACTACGTGTCCACCGTCAAAAGCTTCTCGGTGTTTTATCCGGCGCTGGTGGCGTACACGATCAGTTACATGGCGGGGCACGGGTTGACGAATGCGCTGACGCTGCATCACGCGAAGAATCCGGCGCGGGAGTTTCCGCTGGTGATGTTGATGGGGAGCGTGGGCTGGATTGCTGCGGGGGTGGTGGTGAGCAAGCTGCATTTTGAGAACAATGCGGGGATGTTCCAACTGGCGGCCGGGGCGGCGCTGGTGATGGGTTTGTATTCGTTCACGCTGCCGCATACGCCGCCGAAGGGGGCGGGCGCGCCGGTGAACGCACGGACCTTGTTGGGACTGGATGCGTTGCGGTTAATGCGGGACCGCTCGTTCGCGACGTTCATCGTGTGCTCGTTTCTGATCTGCGTGCCGCTGAGCTTTTACTTCAACTGGATGCACGTGTTTATGGGGGAACTGAAGATTGCGGAAGCGGCGATGAAGATGACGGGGGCGCAGGTTTCCGACGTGGTGTTTCTGCTGTTGCTGCCCTTCATGCTGCGGCATCTGGGGGTGAAGGGGATTCTGGTGCTGGGGATGCTGGCGTGGGCGGTGCGGTTCGGATTGCTCGCAAAGTTTGATCAGGCGCGGGACATGACATGGATGCTTTACCTGGCCATCGGGGTTCATGGCATGTGTTACGATTTCATTTTCGTAATGGGGCGGATGTATGTGGACAAGCGGGCCAGCGTGGACATCCGGGGCGCGGCGCAGGGATTGCATGCGTTCGTGACGCTGGGGGTGGGCATGCTGGTCGGGTCGTGGCTGGCGGGGAAGGTGGGGGAGCGATACACGTCGGGTGGGCTGCACGACTGGAAGAGCATCTGGATGGTGCCGGCGGTGATGGCGGTGGTGATGCTCGTGGGTTTTGTGCTTTTCTTCCGGGACAGCGACTCCTCGAAGGCCGCGGCGACGTCGGAGACGGCGGGGTGATTGCGAGGTGGCGGGGTGGTTTTGCGAATGGGCGGGCCGGGGGCTTTCGGCGGGGGCAGTCTGCTGTTGCTGCGATGTCCGGACCGCGTAAACGAGGGACTCCGAACGTGGGTTTTCAGACCGGCTCGTAGGCG
>CAZUUP010000177.1:2961-10096 GCA_964623105.1 uncultured Akkermansia sp. | reverse complement strand
ATGTGGCCTACCGCTACTTCGCCACGCCACGCCGCAAGTTCATCGTCGCGGACACTCCGGGCCACGTGCAATACACGCGCAACATGGTCACCGGCGCCTCGACCGCGAATCTCTCCATCGTGCTGGTGGACGCGCGTCTCGGGGTGATCGAGCAGAGCCGCCGCCACACTTACCTCGCATCACTGCTGCGCATCCCGCACCTCGTCATCGCGGTGAACAAGATGGATCTGGTGGATTGGAGCGAAGAACGCTTTCTCGAAATCCGCGACGCTTTCGAAGAATTCCTCCCGCTGCTGGACATGAAGGATGTCAAATTCATACCCATCAGCGCGCTCAACGGCGACAACGTCGTCGAGGCTTCCAAACACACGCCGTGGTATGTCGGCCCAACCCTGCTGGGTCATCTCGAGACCGTCCACATCGCCAGCGACTGGAACCTCCAGGGCTTCCGCTTCCCTGTGCAATGGGTGAACCGCCCGAACAACCCGACCAACAAGGAACTGCACGACTTCCGCGGCCTCAGCGGCCAGTTGGCCGGCGGCACGGTCAAGGTCGGCCAGAAAATCATGGTCCTCCCCAGCGGCCTCAAGAGCACCATCAAACAAATCTGGACCTACGACGGGCAGCTTGCCGAGGCCTTCTGTCCCCAAAGCGTCACCCTCGTCCTCGAACACGACATCGACATCAGCCGCGGCGACACCATCGTCGGTCTCGAAACCATGCCCGGCATGGGCACCGACCTCCACGCCCGCGTCTGCTGGATGCACCAGCGCCCCCTTCAGCGCGGCCGCAAATACCTGCTCAAGCACACCACCCAGACCGCCCAAGCGGTCGTCACCGCCATCGAAAGCCGCATCGACATCCGCACCTTCGAGGCCCAACCCGAACCCGCCGAACTCGTCGTCAACGACATCGGCACCATCCGCCTAAAGGTCGCCAAACCGCTGACATTCGACGGCTA
This sequence comes from uncultured Akkermansia sp., assembly GCA_964623105.1. Lineage (GTDB taxonomy): Bacteria > Verrucomicrobiota > Verrucomicrobiia > Limisphaerales > BJHT01 > BJHT01. The sequence continues at coordinate 9,135 of CAZUUP010000177.1, read as the reverse complement.
CGCGACCAACCGCCTGACCGGCTCGTTCATCCTCATCGAGCAAGGCACCAACGCCACCGTCGCCGCGGGAATGCTTGCGCCGCCGGACGAAGCCGTGAAGCCGGAGTACAACGATTTCGCGATCTAGGCGGCAACCGGTGCGCGGGGGAAGGTGTGGTCGCCGGGGTTAAGGTGCAAAGCTGGCCGCGCTCTACCCGCGCCTCGACACCGCGCCGTCCCACGCTTCATCCTCCGCCCGTATGCTCAAAATTTACGCCTACTCCGGCTGCGGCTCCTGCCGGCAGGCGCTCAAGTTCCTCCACGCTCGCGGCATCGCGCACACCGCCATCCCCATTCGCGAACGGCCGCCAACCCTCGCTGAGTTAAAGTGGATGCTCGGCCAGTACGGCGGCGACGTACGCAAGCTGTTCAACACCTCCGGCCAAGACTACCGCGCGCTCGGGTTGGGCGCCAAACTCGCATCCCTGCCAACGGCCGAAGCACTTGCCTTGCTGACGAGCAACGGCAACCTCGTCAAACGCCCGTTCGCCATCGCCACCAACGGCGGCCGCGTCGGTTTCCGCGAAGATGAATGGGCCGCATGGCTGCCAAGATCAGCTGCCGTCCGCGTGCCGGGCTGAACGCTTCGGCAGCCGACCTCCAAAACCCGTGCCGTCACCGATGGCGTGCCCGAGAAGCTTCCTTTGTTTCACCGTGTTCGCCGCGCGTTTGAACAAGCGCTGGCATCCGCCCAATCTTCCCTCCCGCCGCCTGCAAACAGGCTGGACGAGCCCGGTGCATTTCCCTACCTTCCGCCCATGTCGAAGGCTCCCAAAACGGCGGTGCCGGTCTCATCCGCGCCGCCGTTGCCATTTGAAGAAGCGCTGCAGAAGCTTGAATCCATCGTTGAATCGATGGAGTCCGGTGATCTGCCGCTGGAGATGCTGCTGGCCCGCTATGAGGAAGGGACCCGTCTGGCCGAAACCTGCCAATCCCAGCTCGCGCACGCCGAAGTCAAAATCAAACAATTGGAAAGAACAGCCGGCGGTGAATTCCTCTTGAAGCCCCTCGCCGACGACCCTCCGGAGCAGTGAGTATGAGCCGATATCTCGAAATGGTGGACCACCCCTCGCACATCAAGAAGCTGAACCTCGAACAGCAAATCCAGCTCGCCGCCGAGGTGCGCCAGGAATTGATCACCAAGCTGGCCGCCAGCGGCGGCCACCTCGGCCCCAATCTCGGCGTCGTCGAACTGACAATCGCCATGCACACGGTGTTCTCGACTCCCAAGGACAAATTCGTCTGGGATGTCAGCCACCAAAGCTACGTCCACAAGCTCTTCACCGGCCGCAAGGACCGTTTCCACACCATCCGCACAACCGGCGGGCTCAACGGCTTCTCCCTCCGCACCGAGAGCGAGCACGATTGCTACGGTGCCGGGCACGCCGGCACGGCCCTCTCCGCGGCCCTCGGCATGTGCGCCGCCCGCGACCAGCGCAAAAGCGACGAACACGTCGTCTGCGTCTTTGGCGACGCCGCCCTCACCAACGGCGTCAGCTACGAGGCCCTCAACAACATCTCACATACCACCCGCAAGTTCATCGGCATCCTCAACGACAACGAGTGGAGCATTGCCAAGAACGTCGGCGCCATCGCCGGCTACCTGAACAAGCTCATCACCAACCCCTCCTACAACAAGCTGCAGAAGGAGTTCGAAAGCTTCATGCGCCGCATGCCCCGTGGCGAAATCACCCACAAAATCGGCCACAAGGTCGAGGAAGCCGTCAAAGGCGTCGTCAAGGAAGTCACCCTCCGCCACAATCCCGGCTCGCCCGAAGACGAAGGCCGTGGCGGCTTCGGCAGCAGCCTCATTTTCGAGGAACTCGGCCTCCGCTACCTCGGTCCCATCGACGGCCACGACCTGCCGCTGCTCATCAAGTCCCTCGAATTCGCCAAACAATGCGAGGAACCCATCGTCCTCCACGTCCTCACCCAAAAGGGCAAGGGCTACGATGTCGCCATCCAGCACCCCGAGAAATTTCACGGCCTCGGACCCTACGACATCACCACCGGCAACACCCCCGCCGCCAAACCGGGCACCCCGCCCGCCTACCAGGACGTCTTCGGGCAGACCATGGTCAAGCTCTGCCAGAAGGACACCAGCATCGTCGGCATCACCGCCGCCATGCCCAGCGGCACCGGCCTCAAGGCGCTCGAGAAAGCCATTCCCCAGCGCTACTACGACGTCGGCATCGCCGAGGAACACGCCGTCATCTTTGCCGCCGGCATGGCCACCATGGGATTTCACCCCGTCGTCGCCATCTACAGCACCTTCCTCCAGCGCGCCTACGACTGCATCCACCACGATGTCTGCCTGCAGGACCTGCCCGTCATCTTCTGCATGGATCGCGCCGGCCTCTCCGCCAACGACGGCCCCACCCATCACGGACTGTTCGACATCGCCTACCTTCGTTGCCTTCCGGGCATCATCGGCATGGCCCCTCGCAACGAGGATGAACTTCAGGACATGCTCTTCACCGCGACCCTCCAGAAACACCCCGTCGCCATTCGTTACCCCCGCGGACCCGCCGAGGGCGTCCCCGTCAAGGAACTTCCCGCCGTCCTCGACATCGGCAAAGCCGAAGTCACCCGCAATTTCTCCCAGAACGGCGGACGCAAAATCGCCCTTTTCGGACTCGGCAACCTCCATTCCATGGCCACCAAAACCGCCGAACTCCTCGCCACCGAAGGTTTCGACTGCGCCGTGGTAAATCCCCGCTTCTTCAAGCCGATCGACGCCGGCACCCTCGAATTCTTCGGCCGCGCCGCTGACATGGTCGTCACCTTCGAAGACCATCAACTCATGGGCGGCTTCGGCAGCACCGTGCTCGAACTGTTCTCGGAGAAATCCGTCACCACCCCGGTCATTCGCATCGGTTGGCCGGACAAATTCGTCGAACACGCATCCACCGTCGATTACCTCCGGGAAAAGCACGGCCTCACCGCCGCCAATGCCGTCGCCCAGGTCAAGGCTCGCCTCCGCGAAGCCCCCGCCTCCTCCCGCCTGGTCGTCGCCGCCTGAACCGCACCGCCCTCAAGACCGGCACCCAAGGACTTCAAAAGAGCGCCCCCTTGCGCCGCATCGGCCCCACCTTCCGAACGACTTTCACGGTGGGCGGCAGAAACCTTCGGTGCCTGTGGTCGGCTAGCTGGGCCGGGGCATTTCTGTTGCCCAGCGCGGATTGTCCGGCCACGCGATCCTTCCGCCCGCGTCCTTCCCGCAAAGCCGTCGAACCACCCGCCAGCAACCCCGACCAGCGGGCGTAAGCACCCGTGCAAAAAGCCAGCGCCCGGCCTCCCAAATCGCACCGGGGATTGACGCCACCCGCCCCGCCGCTCAACCTCGCCCGGTAAACCCAAACCGAGACCCCCGCTGTGAACTACCCGCCACCATCGCAAAAGCGCGCTGTTGCGACCGGCTCTTCCCTTCGCACACGGCCAATATTGTCCGGCCTTCCCGTTTCAACTCCGCAAGCGTCTCCCAACATCACCGCTCCCTGATTCCCAACTCGTCTGAAGCTCATTACATTCCCATGAAAAAGAACTCTCCGAAAACGACCGCCTCGGTCCCGACCATCTCGCCCACCCCGAAACCCGTTCCCAACAGTTCTGGCATCAGGATCACGGCCATCGAGACCATCATCCCCGATGACATCATGCCCGGCCTGCTGCTCCTGCGCATCCACACTGACGCCGGTTTCATCGGCCACGGCGAAACCTACTATGCGCCCACCGCCGTCGCCGCCATGATCCACGATTGGATGGGCCGTCGCCTCCTCGGCGCCGATCCGCTCTCCATCGAAAACCATTGGCGCTTCCTCTACGAACGCGCCAGCGCCTTCGGCTCGCGCGGCACCGAACTGCGCGCCCTCAGCGCCATCGACCTCGCCCTCTGGGACATCCTGGGCCAGACCTGTGGTCGTCCCGTCTGGCAACTCCTCGGCGGCAAGGCCCGCGATCGCGTCCGCGTTTATAACAGCTCCGGCGGCCCCACCTACGGACGCCGCGTCGGCGTCGGCCGCGACCAGGGCTGGCCCGGCCACGGCGACGTCGGCAAACCCGGGCCCCTCGAAGACAACTGGGCCTCCAACTACGCCGCCGGCGACCTCGCCGAAGAACTGGTCGCCGAGGGCTACTGCGCGATGAAATTCTGGACCTTCGACCGCGCTTTTCATGAACACGGCGGCAACTTCCTCCCCTGGTCCGCCGTCAAGGCCCGCGTCAAGCCGATGGAAGAAGTCCGCGCCCGCGTCGGCGACAAGATTGAAATTCTCCTCGATGGCCACGGCTTCTTTCAACTTCCCGCCGCGCTGCGCATCGCCGAGGCCATGCGCGATCTCCGCCCGCTCTGGCTCGAAGACGTGATGCGCGTGGACAACGCCGACACCCTCGCCGACTTCCGCGACAAGGCCCGCCTCCCGATCGCCGTCAGCGAAATGCTCACCAGCCGCGAGGATTACCGTCTCGTCCTCGAACGCCGCGCCGTGGACTACGTGATGATCGACCCCACCTGGGTCGGCGGCATCAGCGAAACTCGCCGCCTCGCCGAATACGCCCAGACCTACAATGTCCCCGCCACCATGCACGACTGCACCGGACCCCTTACCCTCTTCGCCGGCCTTCACGTCGCCACCGCCGTTCCCAACGTCACCTTCCAGGAATCGGTCCGTGCCCACATCCGTACCTTCTACAGTTCCCTGATTGAAACCAACGTCGTCATCGAAAACGGCTTTGCCCTGCCCCCGGAAGGCCCCGGGCTGGGCACCCGTCTGAAACCCGAACTCTTCAATCCCGCACGTGAAACCTATCGCATCACCCGCGCTGCCTGAACTGTCCGGTTCTCACAGTCCGCGGGTGCCTCGGCCCACCGCCATTTAATCCCCCCATTCCCTTGCCCCCAATTCCACTGCCAAATTCGGCTATGCTCGCCAGTGCCTTCCTCTCGCGCCGCCCAACGACCATGAAAGCCACCCTCGTCCTCCTGGTGATGCTGCTCTCGGACCTCGCCCGCGGCGCCGCCCCGTTCCCAACGCCCACCAACAACGAACCCGGCAATCCCTCACCCATGTCGCCCGCCGAGGCGCTCGCGGCGATCAAGCTGCCGCCCGGTTTCAAGGCGACCCTCTTTGCCGCCGAGCCCGACGTGCAGAATCCCATCGCCCTCGCCTGGGATTCGCGCGGTCGTCTCTGGATCGCCGAGAACTACACCTACGCCGACAACAAGAAGCGTTTCGATCTCTCGCTGCGCGATCGCATCCTGATTTTCGAGGACACCAAGGGTGATGGGCGCGCCTCGTCACGCAAGGTTTTCACCGACGACATCCAGATGCTCACCAGCATCGCCATCGGCCACGGCGGCGTGTGGGCGATGTGCCCGCCAAACCTTGTCTTCATCCCCGATGCCAACGGCGACGACGCGCCAGACGGTCCGAAACAAATCGTTCTCGACGGTTTCGATCCCATGCACGCGATGTATCACAACTTCGCCAACGGCCTGAAATGGGGGCCGGACGGCTGGCTCTATGGACGCTGCGGCGGCTCGTGTCCCGGCGAGATTGGCGTGCCCGGCACACCCGCCGAGCAGCGCGTTCCCTTGCGCGGCGGCCTCTGGCGCTTTCATCCGCAGCGCAAAACTTTCGAGACCATCGCCCACGGCGCGACCAATCCCTGGGGCCACGACTGGAACGCCGACGGCGAACCGTTCTTCGTCAACACCGTCAACGGCCACCTCTGGCACGCGTTCGCCGGCGCGCGTTTCGTCGGCCGCTCGCCCGGTTCCACCAGCCCCTACACCTACGAGCTGATCGACATGCACGCCGACCACTGGCACTTCGACACCGGCAAAAAATGGACCGACTCGCGCGGCGGCAAGGCCGATGCCTACGGCGGCGGTCACGCGCACATCGGCACGATGATCTATCGCGGCGACAACTGGCCGGCCGCCTATCGCGACAAGCTTTTCACGCTCAACCAGCACGGCCGCCGCATCAATTGCGAGCGCCTCGAACGCGCGGAATCCGGCTACGTCGCGCGCCACGAAGCCGACACCGTGATCTTCGGCGACCCGTGGTTTCGCGGCCTCGACCTCGACTACGGCCCCGACGGCGGCGTGTTCGTCCTCGACTGGAGCGACAC
>CAZUUP010000177.1:0-2861 GCA_964623105.1 uncultured Akkermansia sp. | reverse complement strand
TGCGCAGCCCCGGCATCAACGTGAAACTCCGCGCACTCTTCACGCTCCACACCGTCGGCGCAACCGACGACGCCTTCCTCCGCCCGCTGCTGCGCCACGCCGACGACCTCGTCCGCGCCCAGGCCGTCAAGCTCCTCACCGACGCGTGGCCGCTCGATCGCGCCAACGCCCTCGCGCCCAAACCCGCCACCGCCGAGCGCTGCGCCCCGTTGCTCCCCGAGCTGCTCCGGCTCGCGAAAGAGGAATCGTCCGCCGCCGTCCGCCTCGCGCTCGCCTCCACGCTGCAACGCCTGAACGTCTCGCAGCGCCCCGCCCTCGCGACCGCGCTCGTCGCACGACCCGAAGACGCGAAGGACCACAATCTCCCGCTGCTCGTCTGGTTCGGTCTGATCCAGGTCGCACAGGCCGATCCCACCGCGCTCGCAAGCGTCGCCAGCGCGTGCGAATGGCCTGCCACGCGCCGCCTCATCGCGCGTCGCCTCGCCACCGATCTGGAGAAAAATCCCGCGCCCCTCAACGCGCTCCTCACCGCCGTCGCCGACCGCCCCGCCGCGCTGCAAGCCGACATCTTCACCGGCATTTCAGAAGCCACCGCCGGCCTGCGCCAGGCCACCAAACCTGCCGCGTGGGACGCCTTCGCCGAAAGGATTTCGCGCTCCGACAACACGCTGCTGAAGGCCAAGCTCGCCAACCTCGGCGCGCTTTTCGGCGACGCCCGCGCGCTCGCCGAGGCCCGCCGCATCGCCACCGATCCCAAGGCCGACGTCAACGCGCGCAAGCTCACGTTGCAAACCTTGATCGATCAGAAAGCGGAAAACCTCCGGCCCATCTGCGAGGCCGCGCTGACCACGCGCGCGCTGAACGCCGTCGCCGTCCGTGGCCTCGCGCGCGAGAACGACCCCGCGCTCGGCGCGAAGATCGTCGCCGCACTGCCAACCTTCATCGAGAACGAACGCGGCAGCGCCTTCGCCGCGCTCGCGTCGCGACCCACGTGGGCGCTGGCGTTGCTTGATGCCGTCGCGCGCGGCGAGATCGAGCGCTCCGCCATTTCCGCCAGCACGTTGCGCGACCTGCGCAACCACAACCACGCCGGCCTCAACCAGCGCCTCGCCGAAGTGATGAAAGCCATCCGCGACGCCGCCGAGGACAAGCGCAAACTCATCACCAGTTTCAAAACGCGCCTCACACCCGAGACCCTCGCCAAGGCCGACAAAGCGCAGGGCCGCGCGATGTTCAACCTCGCCTGCGCCGCCTGCCACACACTCTACGGCGAAGGCGGCAAGAACGGCCCCGACCTCACCGGCGCGGGCCGCGACAACCTTGATTACCTCCTCGAAAACATCCTCGACCCCAGCGCCGTCGTCGCGCCCGACTACCGCGTCAGCCAGATTTTTCTGAAGGACGGCCGCAACCTCACCGGCATCGTGGGCACCCGCACCGAGCGCACGCTCACGCTCAAGACCGTCACCGAAACCCTCGACCTCGATCAACGCGACATCACCACGATCAAAGACTCCGCCCTCTCGCTCATGCCCGACGGGCTGCTCCAAGCCCTGCCACCCGAGCAGGTGCCGAACCTCATCGCCTACCTCATGTTCAAAGCCCAGGTGCCGTTGCCCGTCGGCAGATAGAAGGGGCAGCCCATCGACGCCACAGGGTTTCATTCCGCAGACGGCGCGGCGCGACGGAATCTCGAGCCTGCGACTCCGATTCGCCCCGAATATCGATGGAACCCGCCGCCGACCGCCGCGCCTCATGAGCAGTCACAAAAGAATTGGCGGGGTGCCGCGGGTTCCCCGCACTCATGCCCTTGACTGGCCGAACGTCCCCGAGGCAATTCATACTCACCCCCCACCGCTGGATCGAGCTGCATAGCTGCATTCATGCGACACTCCGTACAGGCCGCCACCTCTCGCCCGACGCCGCTCACCAACAGGTTCCCGGCTCCGTTCGGGCAATCCGACGGCAAAACTTTTCCTTGAACCAAGACATTTCCCGTGCGACATCACAACGAACCGAAAGTCAGGTACCTAGGGCTCTGGGCCATGTGTTTACACTCACCCGGAAAAGCCAGTCGTTCCTCCTAATGTTTTTTTGATGTTCCTCCGCGAATCAGCCGCCACTTTGCCACCGCTTGGTTCCTCCGCGCGCCTCCGTCACCCCCTTAAGCTGCTGGCCGCTCTCGTGGTTCTGCTCGGTTTTTCCCTCCCTGCGCTCGCGCAACCTTCCGGCGTCGGCTCTTGGACCGCCCCCCAGCCTTGGATTTACCCCTGCATCCACACCTCGCTTCTGCCCAACGGCAAGGTCCTGTACTGGCCGGGCTACACCGGGGACACACCCAAGTTCTGGGATCCCATTACCACCGCCGTCACGGATGCCCCCAAGGCCGGATACAACATTTTTTGCAGCGGTCATGCCCTTAATTCCCAAGGCCACGTCGTCGCCGTCGGCGGACAACTCATCCTGCTGTACGGACTCAAGGACAACGCCGCCTTCAACTACGCCAACCAGACCTGGACCCGCCTCCCCCAGCTCAATTTCGCCCGCTGGTATCCCGCCGTGCTCAACCTGCCCAACGGCAATCTTCTCACGCTCTCGGGACTGGATGAAAAGAGCGTCGCTGTCCCCCTGCCCGAAGTCTTCGAGACCGCCACCGGAGCCTGGCGCCCGCTCCGGAACGCTTCTCAACTCCTGCCCCTCTACGCGCGTTCCTTCGTCGCCCCCAACGGCAAGGTCTTCGTCGCCACGCTGATCTCCCGTTACCTTGATACCGCCGGAGAAGGTGCCTGGTCCACCGTCGCTCAACGCCTCATCGCCGGTCGCGACGACTACGGTTCCGCCGCCATGTACGAGCCTGGCAA
>CAZUUP010000176.1:0-10126 GCA_964623105.1 uncultured Akkermansia sp. | reverse complement strand
CGCGAGAGCGCGAGCGGTGGGCGCGTCTTCTGGCTGGGGGCGCCCGAGGCCCCGCCCCTGCCGCCGCCGGTTTCTCCCCCGCCGCCGCCCGGACTTCAACCCATGAAATTCATTTTCCGCTGGGCCTTCCGACTCTTTCTGGTGTTCATCGTGCTGCTCGTGGCGGCCGTGCTGCTGATGAACACCATCATCAAGTCCGTCCTCGAAAACCGCGTCCGCGAGCAGAGCGGTCGCGACGTGAAGATCGGCAACCTCGACCTGAGCCTCCTCAATTCCCGGCTAACCATCGAAAACTTCAAACTCTACAACACCGCCGAACTGGGCGGCGGTCCCTTCCTGGAACTGCCCGAACTTCACATTGAACTCGATCGCGAAGCTCTTTCCCGCCGGGAACTCCACTTCAAACTGATCCGCCTCCACCTCGCCGAATTGAACATCGTCCAAAGCCAGTCCGGACGCGGCGGCATCGGCCAGTTCCCCCAACTCAATCCCCAGGCACTCACCAACCAGGTCATGCACACCCGGCCCCGCCAGGGAGACCAGTTGCAGTTCGCCGGCATCGACACCCTCAATCTCACCCTGGGCAGGATCAAACAGATTGACCTCCGCCAACCGGCCAACTCCCGCGAGTACCCTCTCGGCGTCACCAACCGCGTCTTCACCGACATTCGCAACGAACGCGATCTCCAGATCAAACTGCTGCCCCTGCTCTTCCAGACCGCCGGCCCGCTCCTTTACCAAATCTACGGCGGAGCGATGCCGGCATTGCCAACCAACACCGGACCGGACCTGCTCGCGCCCATTCCCGGAACGCCGCCACGCAAATAGCCCGACCGCCGCCTGAACGCCGGGCGCCCATTCGGGGAAGTCCCACCGCCAAACTCAGCGCGACCGGAAGGGCCGCTGGCGACAGATCGACTTTTTCCCACAAATCACATGTCAAAGCTGAAGATGGATGTTCAGCATCAAGAATCCGGGGCGGCTTTTGGCGAATGATGAAATCAACATGAATGCGAAATCGAATCGTCGGATTTGGGCATGGGGCTTGGTCGGCTGGCTGGGCGTAACACTCGGGGTGTCGGCGGCCACGCTGGCCGAAAAGCTGGCCGCGGCAAAGTTCACCCATTACGCGAAGGCGCCGGGCTATTCGGAGGGACCGACGTGGAGCAAGGGCGATGTGTTCTTTTGCAGCGACGGTCTGCGCCGGGTGGACAAGAACGGGAAGGTGACGCTGTGGCTGGACATCAGTCCGGCCGGGACGGTGCTGCGGGGAGACGGACAGTTGCTCGTGGTGGACAACAAGCACAAGGCGCTGCTGGCGCTGGCTGCCGACGGCACGGTGGGCGTGCTGGCCGATGCATTCGAAGGCAAACCGCTCAACAGCCTGAACGACCTGACGGTGGACAGCCGGGGAAATATTTATTGGACCGATCCGGGCGGGTCGTCGCTCGCGAAGCCGGTGGGCAACGTGTTCCGGTTGCGGCCGGACGGCACAGTGGCGCGGGTGGCGACGGGGTTTGCGTTTCCGAACGGCATCGAGGTCGATCCGTCCGGCAAGCAATTGTACCTGATCGAATCGCAGTCGAAGAAGATTCTGCGGTTCGCGGTGCCGGCGGATGATCAACCGCTGGGCACGCCGGAGATGTTTTACGACCTTGGCGGGAGCGGCGGGGATGGCTGCGCATTTGATGCCGAGGGAAACCTCTGGGTGGCGGATTTTCACCGTCCAGAGACCAAGCAGGGGCGGATCACGGTGGTGAGTCCGGCGGGAAAGGTTCTCGGCCAGCTCGACGTACCGGCGCAAGTGGTGAGCAACATTGCGTTTGGAGGCGCGGATCACGACGAGATTTTCTGCACGACCGGCGGACCGCCGGGAGTGTTCCATGCGAAGGTGGGAGTGAAGGGTTTCGCCGGGCACCCCGGCGTTCCCATGAAGGCGCTGCGGACGCTGGCGGTGTTGCCGCCGCATGAAGGCGCCCACGCGATTCACCCGCGACGGTTCGGAGCCTCGGGTTCGATCGGGGTGGCGCGGGGCTGGTACTACTGGCGCAAATTTGACGCGGCAACGGGGGTGGCGGAAATGCAGAACGAATCCTCCGGGGAGATTTTCACGACCAAGGTTCTGCCGTGGGCGACCACGTATCGTCATCTGGTTTACGGGGCGCACGTGGACGAGTTGCTGCCCGGGGAACGGGTGAACGCGTTTTTCCATCCCGACGGTGACAAACGCCGGGGATACCTGGTGCATTATCAGGATGAGCTGTGCCAGATGAAGGGCCACAACCATGCGTGGGTGGTGCGCGAAGTGCAGCCGGGGGGACGCAATTTCAGCGCCCAGGTTTTCAGCGGCGACAAGGTGTTCGAGGAGAAGCCACGGGATTTTGTGTTGGCACAGGATGCCCGGATTTTCCGCGGCGGGCAGGCGGGCGCGAACGCCGGCGCGGGCGTGAAGGCCGGGGACCGGCTGTATTTCACGTGGACGATGGAAGGGCAGCAACGCGTGGTGCGGTGGGTGGCGGATGACGCAAGCGTGGAACTGGTGCGGAAGGCGGAGTTGGAGCGGGTTGGCGCGCGGCTGGCGCGGGAGGGATTGCTGGGATTTGTCGAGGCGGTGGACGCGGAGGTGGTCCATTACCTGGTTTTCTCGACGCACTGGTTTCAGGCAGGGCAATGGAAACCCGGCCAGGTGGTCGGCTTGCGCGCGGTGGATGCGAGTCATGTCCCGACCGGGGAAGCCATCGAGGCGGAACTGCTGACACGCAAGAATCTGGGGACCTACGGTTCCGGAGCGTCGGAAATGACGTTGCGACTGAAAAACCCGGCGGATGCGAAAAAGGTGGCGCAGTGGACGCGCGGCCGGGTGACGACAGCGACGGCGCGGTGAGGCGGTGCCACGGCAGCATGCGCGCGACGCGGATGAACGGGTGAGTGGAGAAAGACGATCAGTTTTGCCGAGGCGATGAAAACAGAGCAGCCAGCAAACGACCGGGGACAGCGAACGATGGGGCGTAAGCACGGCATCGGATTCGGGTGGGCGCGTCGCTTGGCTTTCTGCACTGCGTGGTTGGCGGGATGGTTGAGCATTTGGGGCGCGGAGATTCCCCGGTTCGAGAGCGTGGTGCGCGAGGGAAGCGGGAACGCTGTGAGGCTGTTGATTCGCGGGGAGTTGGGAAGCACGAACCGGGTGGATTTCTCCGGTGATTTGCGGGCCGCGAACTGGGGTGTCTTGACCAATTTTCTGGTGACGGAGAGCCCCTACGGACTGGTCGATCCGGGAGCGATGGGCGGGGCGGCACGCTTTTACCGGGTTGTCCAAACGGGCCCGCCAACGAACATGGTTTTTGTGCGAGCCGGAAGCTTCCTGATGGGGGACGGGCTGGACGGGAGCGTGAATGCGCCCGTGCACCCGGTCACAGTGAGTGCGTTTTTCATGGACCGGCTCCCGGTGACGAAAGCTCTGTGGGACGAGGTGGCAGGCTGGGCGGCGGCACGAGGGTACGCGTTCGACGGTCCCGGGGCGGGAGTGGCAGCGAACCATCCGGTGCAGACGGTCAATTGGTATGACTGCGCCAAGTGGTGCAATGCGCGGAGCGAGAAGGAAGGAAAGGTGCCGGCATATTACACGGACGCCAGCCAGACCGCGGTGTACCGGAGCGGGCAGATTGATCTGGTGACGGCGGCGGTGCGATGGAACGGGGGATATCGGCTGCCGACCGAGGCGGAGTGGGAGAAGGCAGCGCGGGGCGGGGCGGCGGGGCGACGGTTTCCGTGGGGTGATTTGATCACGCACGGGGAGGGCAATTACTTCAGTTCGACGCGGGATGCGTGGGACGTGAGTTCCACGCGGGGACTGCATCCGAGTTTCGCCGACGGGCGATCACCGCACACCAGTCCGGTGGGGAGTTTTGCGGCCAACGGATTTGGCCTGCTGGACATCGTGGGGAACATTGGGACGTGGTGCTGGGATTGGTACGATGCCAACTATTATTCCCAATCGCCGGCGGTGGATCCCCGCGGACCGGAGGCCAGAGCGTTCCGGGTGCTACGCGGCGGAAGCTGGGGGAGTTACTCGAGTTCGTGCCGGGTGGCGGACCGTTTCCAACTGTTGGCCGGTGTCCAGAGTTACGATTACGGGCTGCGGACGGTGTGGTCGCCCGGGCCGTAGCAGGACGGGCGAATCAGCGGCGGAGTTTTCCGGGCGGAACCTTGCCGGGGGTGAAGTGCGTGTTGTCGAGGAGCTGGATGCCGGGGTTGGTGAACTGGATGCGCCGTTTCTTGTAAAGGGCCCCCAAGGCCTGTTTGAAGGCGCCTTTGCTGACGCCGAAAGTTTCGCGGATGGCGGCGGGCGGACTGTCGTCGTCGAGGTCGAGTTTGCCATGGTGACGCTCAAGGGCGGCGAGAATCTGTTCGGTGAGGGAGGCGACACGCTGGTAGCCGGAGGCGTCAAGGCTCAGGTCGATTTTCGCGCCAAAGCGGAGGGCGCGAATGAAGCCCTTGAGCTTCTGCCCGATGGCGAGCGGGGCGGCAAGGTTGTCGTGATAGAGAAGGCCGAGGTGGGCGCCTTCAATGACGGCGTTGTAACCGAGCGGGGTTTTGCTGGCGATGAGGAGGTTGACGGACTGGCCGACAGTGTAGGGCGGACGCTCGCGGCTGAGATGGCGGTTGAGGCGGGCGGAGGCGATGATGCGGTTCGTCTTTTCGTCGATCTGGACGAACACGACCACGCGGTCGCCGACGCGAAGCGGGGCGGTTTGTTCGCGGAACGGAAGCAGAAGATCCTTGGGCAGACCCCAGTTCAAGAAGGTGCCGACCTTGGGATTGACGCTGACGACTTGCAGGGCGGCAAATTCGCCGACCGTCGCCAGCGGCTTCTCGGTGGTAGCTACCGGACGATCTTCGGAATCGAGGTAAACAAAGACTTCAAGCCGCGCTCCGGGAACAAGATCGGCGGGAACGTAACGACGCGGCAGCAGAACTTCGGCGAGATCGCCCCACGCAAGATACGCGCCGGGTGCGGCGATGCGGTTGACGGTGAGGGTCTGGCGTTTGCCGAGAATGGACATGTGGGGAGAAGCTCAAAGCTCAAAGCCCAAAGTTCAAGGTTCAAAGTATGACGCGAATTCCGAAGCCGAGGCCGGGAAAGACTGTGGGCGGCGGGCGCATGGCATTCGTAGTGCGGTAACTCGCCACCGCCCCAGAATGGGGCAGCGCCCTCGCGCAGCGGCCATGGCGGCTGGGGGCGGAGGTTCGGGACGGCCGGTTCCGGTCGAGGCTTCCGGCAGGAATCGCGGAATGAAGAACGGGGGCGGAATCAGTTGCCAACGGCGAGGAGTTCGACCTCAAAGATGAGGGTGGCGGCGGGCGGGATGACGCCGGGATAGCCACCGTCGCCATAGGCCATGTCGGACGGAATGGTCAGGCGCACTTTGTCGCCCACGCGGAGGGTCGCGACGCCGTGGTCCCAGCCCTGAATGACCTGGCCGGCACCGAGCACGAACTCGAAGGGTTCATCGCGATCGACCGAGCTGTCGAACTTGGTGCCGTCGGTCAGCCAGCCGGTGTAGTGGACGGTGACGGTTTTTCCGGTTTCGGCGACGGGTCCGGAGCCGGAGACGAGTTTTTCGATTTTAAGGTCGGAGTGGGCCATGGTTTTTTCTGGGTTCACGGGTTGGTTTTGGTGGGGACGGAAAGCGGGCGCGGGAGCGCATCGGCCGGGACGAGTTCACGGGGAAGCAGAAGGGCCTCGGGCGAGGCGGCGAGATAATTGGGCGCGTTGTAGAACCAGAGATGGCCAAGCGCGAGTTTGGTGAGGGACCAAGGTTTGCCGTCGGTTCCGGGCGGAACGTCCACGATGATGGCACGGCCCTGACTGGTGATTTTTTGCAGCAACCTGCCATCGGGTCCGCAGAGTTCGTGGGGGCCGCCGCTCCAATGGTAGGCAAGCTGGCGGGTGCCTTGGGGAACAAAGAAGTACATGCGCTGCATGTGGCCCATGTGAATGGCGGGGGTGGCGCGGTTGAGGGCGAGGGTAAGGGGTTGGCCGGGCGGGGCCTTGATTCCCCAGCCGGCGGCGTGGTCGTTGAACTCGAACCAGTAGAGGCCGGCCTTGGGGACGGACAGTTTGAGCGGATGATCCAGGCCGTCCTGCGGCAGACGGCCGGAACCGAGGGTGTTTCCAGCAGGATCGGTGAGTTTGTAGGTGGCCTCGGCGCGGTCGCGATACCAGGCGATGATGCCGGTGGTGACGGTGACGTCGAGAGCTTCGCCCTGCCGGCTGAAGAGGGCATAGCGACCACCGCGCTGGTATTTTTGGGCGGAGGCGGCGGGTTTTCCCGCGGTGAGCTCGGTGGGAACCAAGTCAGGGGAGAAGGCGGTTTCGGTGACGGGTTCGGGAGTGAAGAATTCGAGATCGGCGCGAAAATCGCGCTCGGTCTGGTCCGGGTTGGGCGGGGCGTCGTTTTTCCAGGGTGTGGTCTTGGGCCAGTCGGCGACGCCGAATTGTTTGACGGCGTCGGCGACCCAAGACTGGCGCATGGCCTCCCAGTGGTTCATGTAGGAGTAACGGTGGCGGTAAACATGGGTGAGGGTGGCGAGGGCCAGTTCCTGCTTCCGGCTCTTGTCGGTGGCGCGATCGAATTCCCAGCGCAGGCGGGTGTAGTGCTGGAATTGTTTGAGGTGGGCGAGCCGGGCAAGGACGTCCGGGCGGTCGTGCGCGAGACGAGAGGCTTCCTCGAGGTCGCGCAGGGCCAGGGCGATCAGGTGCTGGTTGAGAAGCGGTTGATTGCCGGGGTCGAGGCGTTCGTAGTAGCGGCGGAGGGCGGGCGCGGCGGGGCCGAAGGCCTTGGCGTAGAAATCGGCGAGCAGGGCGTCCACATCGGCGCGGGGGTTCCACATGAGGCGGTTGGCGAGGTAATAGCCGCGTCCGTGCAGGCCCCAGTTGTTGCCGCTTTCGCAATCAATGCTGGTGGCGCCAAGGCGGGCGTAGGCGGGGATGCGTTCGCGGATGTGTTTCAGATTGCCGCCGTTGCCGCCGGGGAGGCGGTCGAAGTCCCAGAGCCAGACGGAGAAGTATTCGTAGAAACCCAGGTTGCGGCAGACCTTGGGCCAGAGGTTCATCAGTTCCTCGAAAGTGTAGCGGCCGCGGATGAAGCCGGCGGTGGACTGGACGTAAACATTGGGTTCGAGCTGGAAGGACGGCGGTTCGCAGTGGTCATTGTAGGCATAGAGGCCGACCATCTTGCCGGGGAATTCCTTGTGGACGGCACGGGCGACTTCGTTGGCAAGGCCGAAGACACGGTCGGAGATGCCGCCGAGTTTGCGACAGGCGTCGCATTCGCAATGACCGTCGCCGTCGGCTGTTTCCAGGGAGACCATGTCGAGGTCGGGTTTGCGGCGGAGCTGGTTGAGAGCCCAGTCGGTGGCCAGGCGGCGGACGGCGGCTGTGCTGACGCAGAATTGCGGCCCTTGGCGGCGGCCTTTGACCAGCGCGAGGTATTCCGGATGTTCGGTGAAGACGGCCTGATTGTCGGCGATGATGGTCTGCCAGGCGTGGCCGCACCAGATTTTGCGGGACATGGCCATGCGGTTGCGGCGGGACCAGGCTTCGTAGTCGGACTGGCAGCGTTTCTCGCGCGGATCGAAGAAGCCGTAGCCCCACCAGATGCGGCGCGAGAGGATGGCGGGCCGGTCGATGACATCGAGGCTGACGGAGAGCCGGGGAATCGTGGGCAGCACCTCCCATTCGGGCGCAGGGAAGAACCAGCGGCAGCCGAGTTCCTCGAGCAACCGAAAGGCGGCATGGGAGACGCCAAGGTCCGTTGCCCCAAGAAGGCGGACGCGACGGGCATCGGTGCGGATGGCGAAGGCTTCGCGGCCATCAGCATGGTCGCGAAGGGCGAGGGGTTCGCGCAATTCGGGGTCGGGGAATTCGGCGAGGGTGCCGAGGATGATTCCGCGGGTGGCGTCACCGGGTTGGATGAAGAACCGGGCGCCGGTGATACGATGGAGATGTTCGGCGAGTTCGCGGGCGGTGGACGCGGTGGCCTTGCTGGCGTTGGTGGCAATGATGATGGATTCAAGTGCCTGGCCGTCAGCCGCAAGGGCCAGGCCCGGGGCAGCCGTCGTTTGCGCAACGGGGAGCAAGAGGAGGCAAAAGCTTATGACCATGCCAGCGCAAAGCGAGAGATTGGTCGCGAGGTCAACGCGGATTCGGGAACGCGACGCGACGGCAAGGAGGGCGCGAAAGAAGTCAGGATTGCTATGGCCGAAATGATTCATGGGGCGGCGTAACGGTAGCAAGGCGATGCCGCTTGGCGATAGAGAATGTTCACGACAAGCGACCAGATGTTTTCAGGGACGGGCAAGTTTCGCGGCGTGCATGGGATTTACAACAGCTGGCAAAGGCGGGCGGTCAGTCGAGTTCATTGTCGCCTGCACAACATGCTATTCTCCGGGGTGCAGGCGGGGATATTTCCGTGTCTCGACACTTGGGCGGACGGTGCCTAGCCTTGGGCGATGCATGAACGGCCAAAACCTGTGGAGCGCGCCCTGATCGAGCGATTGCGCGCCCTCGTGGGCGCCGAGGGGGTGATCGCGGGGGCGGACGAACTGCTGGTTTACGAGTGCGACGCGTACACGCTGGAGAAGCAGTTGCCGGGCGTGGTGGTGTTGCCGCGGAACACGGAGGAGGTCGCCGCGGTGGTGCGGTTGTGCGCGGAGGCGCAGTTGCCGGTCATTCCGCGGGGCGCGGGGACGAGCCTGAGCGGGAGCGTCCTGGCGGTGACGGGCGGGGTAATGATTGCGCTGACGCGGATGAACCGGATTCTGGAGATCGATGCGGTGAACCGGCGGGCGCTGGTGGAGGCCGGTTGCGTGAATGCGTGGGTGACAAACGCGGTGAAGTCGCAGGGTCTGCTGTATGCGCCCGATCCGTCGAGTCAGTCGGCCTGCACGATTGGCGGGAACGTAGGGATGAATTCCGGCGGGCCGCACACGCTGAAGTATGGGGTGACCACCAATCACGTGCTGGGACTGGAGTTGGTGTTGCCGGATGGCGGCGTGGTGTGGCTGGGGGCGCGCCCGGAAGAGGGGGAGGATGTCGAAGGACCGGATTTGCGCGGGGTGGTGATCGGGAGCGAGGGGATGTTCGGAATTGTGACCCGGGTGTTGGTGCGTCTGATCCGGGCGCCGCAGGCTTTCAAGACGATGCTGGGGGTTTTTGAAAGCGTGGAGGATGCGAGCCAGACGGTGAGCGATATCATCAGCGCGGGGATGGTGCCGGGGGCGATGGAGATGATGGACCAGTTGATCACGCAGGCGGTGGAGGCGGCGTATCACTTTGGTTTTCCCCTGGATGCCGGAGCGGTGTTGATCGTGGAGCTGGACGGTCCGGCGGCGGGACTGGAGCGGCAGGCGGCGCGGGTGATGGAGATTTGCCGGAAGAACCGGGCGCGGGATGTGCGGCTGGCGGCGAGCGAGCAGGAGCGGGTGGATTTGTGGAAGAGCCGGAAGCGGGCGTTTGGCGCGATCGGGCGGCTGAGTCCGAATTTTTTGACGCAGGACGGCGTGGTGCCGCGGTCGAAGCTGCCGGCGATCATGGCGTTTATCCGCGAAACAAGCGAGAAGTACGGGCTGCGGATTCCGAACGTGTTCCACGCGGGCGACGGGAACATTCATCCGCTGATTCTCTACGACGAACGGGACGCCGGGCAGGTGCGCCGCGCGGTGCAGGCGGGGGACGACATTCTGGGAAAATGTGTCGAGTTCGGCGGGAGCGTGACGGGCGAGCATGGCATCGGGGTCGAGAAGATTGATTTCATGGCGAAGCAGTTCTCGCCCGAGTCGCTGGATGCGATGCGGATGCTGCGGCGAGTGTTTGATCCCGAGGGGCGCTGCAATCCGCACAAGATGTTTCCGGGGTCGAAACGGTGCGGGGATTTCGCGCCGAAAAAGCAGATCGCGGCATGAGGGAGGGAAGCGACATGGCGGGTGGAGCCAGGGCGCTGGGAGGGGCGTTTGTGCTTGTTGGTGCGGTGTTGAAAATCTGGGGCCGTTCTCCCTCACCCCGGCCCTCTCCCGCTGGGAGAGGGTGTTGCTACGACGGCGCCTTAGATTTGTACCGCGTTCG
>CAZUUP010000175.1:0-10183 GCA_964623105.1 uncultured Akkermansia sp. | reverse complement strand
CAGCTCCTGTGCGCCCGTCCATCGCATGACACTGATCGAATATCAGCGGCTCTTGACTGCGATTCCGCACGGGAAACGCCTGCCGGGCGCCCTTTACGTGTTCCGCGAGGATGGCACCGGCCTCGGTGCCGAGTTAAACCGGCTGCTGGCACAACTCGCGGTCGTGTTCGGCGTCGGTCCGGAGTTCAATCTCGTCAAGTTTCGGACCGATGAACTCAAGCTCTCGTTCCTCTGCTATCCCGACTTCCTGACCGATCCCCACCCGGCTTTGCGGCACGCGGTGACCATCGATCTGGCGCGCGGCAAGGCGCGGCACACGGATTACGCCGCCAATCATAACCCGCCGATTCTCCACCGTAAGGAAACCTTCCTGCCCGCAAACCACCCGCGCCACCACGAGTTCGCCCAACTCACCGCCGCCGAAGAAGCCGCCGGCCTCTACGAGCACACCGCCACCATTGGCTTCAAGCTGAACTGGGAAAAGTTGCTCGCGGCAAAAGGTCTGCGGCTTGTGGGTCATCAATTGCAACGCGTCGGTGCCGCAAGCACCCCTACGCCCGCCACCGGCCACGCTCCCGCCGCCGAACAATCGCCCGCCGCCCCGGTGATCGACCGCCACAAGACGGCCATGACCCGTTACGATCTCTCGAAACCGGTCAAGACCCTCCTCGAGTACGGCCTGCTCAAACCCGGCACCACCTTCTTCGATTATGGCTGCGGCCAGGGAAGCGACGTTCGCGGTCTGCAAGCCCTCGGGCATTCAGCCGAGGGATGGGACCCCGTCCACCGACCCGCCGTCGCGCGACGCGAAGCGGACGTCGTGAACCTTGGATATGTGCTCAATGTCATCGAAGACCCCGCCGAACGGGTCGAAACCCTCGTGGACGCCCACCGTCATGCGAGACGCCTCCTCGTCGTCTCCGGACTCATCACGGAAACGGTGGAAACTGCTAACGCCGCTCCGTTTCGCGACGGCATCGTGACCAAGCGGAACACCTTCCAGAAGTTCTTCGAGCAACAGGAACTGCAACAGTTCATCGAAGACGCTCTCGACTGCACCGCCGTCCCCGTCGCCCTGGGCGTCTTCTACGTTTTCCGCGATCCCGTGGACCAACAGGATTTCCTGTTCGCCCGCAGCCGCCGCACCATCGATTGGGCGGCAATCAGTTCGCGGCTGGGGCTGGGCGGACCGCAGACCCTGTGGAAGGCACTCTACGAAGCCGAGAAGGAACTGCTGGATGGCTTCGGCAAACTCGCACTCACCCTGGGGCGCATCCCCGAAGCGGCCGAGTTTGGTCCGCTGCGGGAGGTCATTCAACGGCTCGGTTCGGCCAAGCGCGCTTTGCGGGCGTTTGTGCAGGGCGGCGGGGCGGAGGGCGTGAGTTGGGATGAAGTCCGCCTGCGATTCGGCATTGGCCAACCGCCCAAGCGCCAGTGGGAACTGCTGTGCGAACAGCATCGCGGATTGCTGGAGTCCTTCTGGAGTCTGATGCTTCAACTCGGCCGGTTGCCCGAGCCCGAGGAATTTCCCCAAACCGCTGAACTGCGGGAAAAAATCGGCTCACCCAAACAGGCGCTCCGGCTGTTTCTCCAGCAGGGCGGCGCGGAGGAAATGCGACGGGCAGCGGAGAATCGCAAACGCGACCTGTTGGTGTACGTGGCATTGGCCAACTTGAGGAAGCGAGTGCCCTTCGGACATCTCTCCGCCAGCCTGCGCTCCGACATTCGGGCGTTTTTTGGCAACTACACCCGGGCCTTGGAAAAAGGTATTGAACTCCTCTACGCCGCCGGCGACCCCGGCGAGATTGAACTCGCGTGCGAGAACCTCCAAGTCGGCTGGCAAGATGACCAGGCGTTGTATCTGCACCGCAGTGCGCTGGACGAACTGCCACCGGTTCTGCGCGCATACGTTGGCTGCGCAGCCGCGCTTTTCGGCGACGTGTCCCAAGCGGACCTCATCAAGCTGCACAAGGCCTCGGGCAAGGCAACTTTCCTCGTTTACGACGACTTCGACGGCAAGGCCCTGCCGGAACTGCGGCAACGCATCAAAGTGAACTTGCGGACGCGGTGGGTGCAGGTATTTGACCACAGCGCTGATGGGCAATTGCTCTACTTCAAGGAGCGCTTCGTCCGGTCGAACCATCCCGGCCGATCTGAAATGGAAACCTTCGGCGCAAAGCTGCGCAAACTCGGGTTGTTGAACGGGACAATGTCGGGGCCAACCAAAACCGAGTTGGCGGAATTGCGGGAACGAGCGGGTCTGAACGAGAACTTGAACCATCGGCGCGCAAATGTCGCTCCGGCCCCCTCCTCGTCCCGGCGGCTACGTTCTCACGGCACCGCTCCGGCCAGTGTCGTCGTCTCCACCGTCCGGGCGTGAACCACTGCCAGCAACTGCCGCGCCCGACTGGCACCCAGAAAATACGAAATCTGCACCATCGGCTCCGTGATCTCCGCAAACGGCGCAAAATCCACCAGGATCACCGCCAACGAATCCAAACCTTTTGCCCGGTTGGCCGAAGTGAAATTCACGCAGCCACTCTTGCGCCGCAGATAATCCACCAGCAGATGCCCGCCCACTGTGACGCAGCCATTGAGCACCGACTTTTCGATCCGCCCATGCTGCGAGATCACCAGGATGTCCTCCGGATGGCACATCCCCCGCGCCACCCACCGCTCGACCAGCGCATCCACCGCCCCACGCACCTCCCCCGGCGCTGAAACCGTCACCGTCTCGACCCCCGGCCCCTCATTCAACTGCGCCCCCCGCACCAACCCTGCCACCAACTCCCGCGTCGCCGGCGCCTCCAGCGTCCGCAAATACTCGAATACCGGCCGCGTGTACCGCAGCGTCCGCAGCAGCCGCAACTTCACCGGATTTCGCCCCAGTGCCTCATACAACCGGTCCTCCGCGAACGAATTCAGGTTCCGAAAGATCGGCCGCTGCGCCGGATCATAAAAAACCGCCACCGGCGCCGACCGCCCCTCCCGCAAACTCCGCCAATAGATGCCCCACCAGCCCGGCCCTTCCCAATCCGCCGGAAACCCCGGCACCTCCGTGTCGTGATCCTGCCCCTCGTCCACCACCAACGCGTCAAAGTCCGCCGCACACAGCCCCTCCCGCACAATCGTCCGTAACAAATCCGGCAGCACCTCCGTGTAAAACCGCGCCCGCTCCGCGCCATCCTCGGGCAGGTCATAGTGCAAGCCCGCCCCCACCACCAACGTCCGCGCCTGCTCCTCCCAGCTCCGCACCACGATCTCACCCCGCGCCGGACGCCCCCGCCGCGCGGCGTTGGTCGCCAGCTCCCGCAGAAAATCCGTAAGCGCCAGGTTGTAACACAGCAACAACACCCGCCGCCCCAGCTCCGCCCAGCGACACGCCAGCTCAAACGCCATCCACGTCTTCCCCGAACCCGCCCCGCCCCGGATCAGGAACTGCCGGTTGTCCGCCAGTTGCTCCAGCAACTCGTAATTCCCCTCCGTCTGCCGCATCAGCGCCCGGTCCGTGCTCGAGATGAAATGCCGCATCACCTTCGGCGTAACCTCCTGCGCGAACGTCTCGAAAAACAACTCCCGCGAACGCCCGTCCAGCCGCACCGCCGGCCCGTGAAACAATTCCCCCCACGCCGAACCGAAATTCTTCAGTTCACCCCGCGTGAACAGGTGCTTGCGCGGGATGTCGTGAAACCGGTCCAGCCCCGCGGCCAGCTCGAGGTCCGGCACCGCGAGCGCCTTCCCCACATACAGCGACGGACGCCCCTGCAACTTCGCATTCACCCGCTCCCGCACCGCCCGCCACTCCATGTCCAGTTGGAATAACGGATGATCCCGGCCCTCCGTCTGCCAGCTCCCCGTCGCCGGGTAAAAATCCAGTGAACCCCCTTTCACCTCCAGCACCAGCAACCCGCCATGCGGACCCAGCACCAGGAAATCCCCCTCCCGCGTGTTCCCCAGATTGTCCTGATAATAAAACCCCCACCGGATCACCCAATCATCGTCCAACTGCGCCAGATATTCGGCCACCCGCAGCTCCTTCACGTTGGCCAGCTCCGCCGGCCGGTTGAGAATCCAGTGTGCCATGATTCAGCAATTGCTACTTCCGAAGCATCGCCCCGTTCCGCCCCATGATCGAGAGCCAAGTTTACCCCAACCTCCCCTCGCATCTCTCCAGCCCACCGCCCCGATCGCCGGAAAACGACGCAGATACCGCAAGAAGGTAGGGCGCGTCTGTCTCCAGCGCGCCGCAAGCCCCATTTACCAAGCAATGCAAATTTCACGAATCGCCCCGCACCGTTCCTGACCCCTTGATGTCCCTCTGATGCCCGGTCGATGCCGCCTTACCGGCCGCACGACGGCACCGTGAGGATAGCGGCTGACAGCGGCGACGGTGCTCGCTACGGTGTCGCCGAGAAACATGGCATCGCCGACCAGCTCCGGCGCGGTGGCACCGCGCGAGAATCTCCCGGCCGGGTTGCGGTCCGCGCTGTTGCTCGACCTGGAGGTCTCGCTCTCCGGCAGAATTCTGAAGCTCGGGGCCGTGCTGCGTGAGGAAACGTTGCTGTACTCGGGCTCGTTTGCTCTGGCGGAGGCGCTGGCGAAACTCGCGAAGCTTGCCGATTCCGCAACCTGCGTCGTCGGCCACAACATCGTGACGCACGACCTCGAGCGCTTGCGCCACGTCGCTCCGGACCTCCGCCTGCTCCGCCTGCCGGTGATCGACACGCTAGTCTTGTCGCCCATCGCCTTTCCCCAGCGGCCTTATCATCACCTGGTCAAGGATTACAAACTGGTCCGCGCCAGTGTGAACGACCCCGTCGCCGACGCCCGCCAAGCCGGCGTGTTGTTCGCCGACGAATGCCGCTCGCTCGCCGGTCTGCGCCAAACGGAGCCGCGGATGTTCGCGCTGTTGCACTACCTGCTGGCGACGCCAGACGGGGCCGGAGACCCGCTCGCCCACGGCCTGGAGTTGTTCTTCACCGCGCTTGGCGGGACGCGGCCGGCCAAAGCCGAGGCGCTGGAGATCTGCCGTGAACTGTTCGCGCAATCGGCCTGCCGCAGCGTGCCCGTCGATGCGTCCCTGATTCAAACCAACGCCCAGCGGCTCGCGCTCGCGTTCGCGCTGACGTGGCTGCGCGTCTCCGGTTCGTGTTCGGTGCTGCCGCCGTGGGTGCGGCTGCAACATCCGCAGAGCCTCCAACTCATCCAGCGTCTGCGCGAGGTGCCCTGCACGGCGGCGGACTGCGCCTATTGCCGCAGCGTTCACAACGCCCGCGAGCAGTTGCACAAGTTTTTCCAGTTGGATGATTTTCGCCCGGTGCCTGCGAACGCGCGCGGCGGCAGCCTGCAACAGGACATCGTCGAGGCCGGCCTGCGCGACGAATCCCTCCTGGCGATCTTGCCGACGGGCGGCGGAAAATCCCTGTGCTTCCAGCTCCCGGCGCTCGTGCGCAATCACCGCCGCGGCGTCCTCACCATCGTGATCTCGCCGTTGCAGGCGCTGATGAAAGATCAGGTGGACGGCCTGATCCGCCGCACGGGGACGGCGTTTGCGGCCGCGCTCTACGGAATGCTCACGCCGCCCGAGCGCGGCGATGTCCTCCGCCGCGTGCGCATGGGCGACGTGGCGCTGCTCTACGTGTCGCCCGAGCAATTGCGCAATCGTTCGTTTCAGGAAGCCATTGCACAGCGCGAGATCGGGTGCTGGGTGTTCGATGAGGCCCATTGTCTCTCGAAATGGGGGCACGATTTCCGGCCGGATTATCTCTATGCCGGACGGTTCATCCGCGAGTTCTCCGACAAGCAGAAGTGCGCCATCCCGGCCATCGCGTGCTTCACGGCCACCGCGAAGAACGATGTCCGCGACGAGATCATTGCCTACTTCAAAACCGAAACCGGTCGCGACCTCGCGCTCTTCGAGGGCGGCGTCGAGCGGCACAATCTCGACTTCGAGGTGCAGACCGTCTCCGGCCACGAGAAGCTCGCGCGGGTGCATGACCTGCTCTCGTTTCATCTGCCCGCCGGACAGGGCGGCAGCGCGATTGTGTTCCGCGCGCGGCGCAAGGAAACCGAGGTGTCCTCCGAGCATCTGCGCGCCAAAGGGTGGAAGGCGGCGCATTTTCACGCGGGCCTCACGCCGCCCGAAAAGAAGCGCATCCAGGACGAGTTCCTCGCGGGCGACATCCAGGTCATCTGCGCCACGAACGCCTTCGGCATGGGCATCGACAAGGACGACGTGCGGCTCGTTATCCACGCCGACACGCCGGGTTCGCTGGAAAATTATTTGCAGGAAGCCGGCCGCGCGGGCCGCGACGGCGGGCAGGCGAGGTGCGTCCTGCTCTACGACGAGGCGGACTGCGAGACGCAGTTTCGGATGGGCGCGTTCTCGGAATTGAGCCGCCGCGACATCGCCCAGATTCTGCGCGGGCTGCGCAAGGCCACGCGCCGCAGTGAACTGGACGAGGTGGTGATCACAACCGGGGAAATCCTGCGCGACGAGGACGTGGACACGGACATCGACAGCCAGGATCGCAGCGCGGACACGAAGGTCCGCACGGCCATCGCGTGGCTGGAACGGGCAGGGTTTCTCCAGCGGGATGAGAATGTCACCACGGTTTTCCAAGCACGCCTGCTGGTGCGCGATCTCGTGGAGGCCGAGGCGAAAATGGTTCCGCTCCATCTTTCCCAGAGCGAACGCGGCCTCTGGCTCGCCATTCTCGGCGAGATCATGAATCCCGCCTCCGCCGAGGGACTGACGGTGGACCGCATGGCGCTGCTGCCGGAGCTGATTCAATATGCGCGGGCCGGCGCCGGGGCAGGCGGTGGAACCGGTGCTGGTGGTGGCGCTCGCGGCGAGCATGAATCCGCGGGCCGCGCCGTGTTCCGCGCGCTCAGCGGGATGGCGCAGGCGGGCTTGTTGAAAAAGGACACGCTGCTCAACGCGTTCGTGCGCTACAAGGTGGCCGATCATTCGCGCGTGCGCCTCGACCGCATTCTCGCGGTGGATCGCAAGCTCGTGGACGTGCTCGCGGTCGAGGACCCCGATCCCGAGGGCTGGCTGCCGCTGTCCCTGCGGCTGCTCAATCAGCGGCTGGTGGACGAGGGCTTGGAATCTTCCACCGAACTTGTGCGCTGCCTGTTGCGCAGCCTGAGCGAGGACGGGCGCGGCTTCGGCGGTTCCAAGGGCAGCCTCGAACTTCGCTACATTGCGCGGGATTCGTATCGCGTGCGCGTCGGCCGGTCGTGGTCCGCGATCAATGAACTCGCGGAGAAACGGCGGCGCGTGGCCACGGTTGTGGTCGATCTCCTCCTCGCCAAGGTGCCGCCGGAGACGCCGCCGCGTGCCGATTTGCTCGTCGAGTTTTCCTTCGAGGAATTGCGCGCCGCCGTCGAACGCGACCTGCTGCTGCGCTCGGATCTCAAGGACCTCGATGCCGCGTTGGAGCGCGCGCTGATGTATCTCCACGAGCAACGCGTGATCGTGCTGCAAAAGGGGATGGCGATCTTCCGCGCGGCAATGCGGATTCGGATGCAGCCCGGCGGCAGGGGAGAGAAATATCAGGCCAGTCACTACGAACCGCTGAAGCATCACTACGGCGAGCGGGTGCTCCAGGTGCATGTGATGAGCGAGTACGCGCGGCGCGGCATGGAACGCATTCGCGAAGCGCTGGACCTGGTGCTGGCCTATTTCACGATGGACAAGGAGGTGTTCATCCGGCGCTTTCTCGCGACCAAACTGGAACTGCTCGAACACGCCACCACCGCGCAGTCGTATCAGCGCATCGTCACGGACCTCGGCAACGCGGCGCAGATCAAGATCGTCACCGCACCCGCGAGCCACAATCTCCTCATCCTCGCCGGCCCCGGCTCGGGCAAAACGCGGACGGTGGTGCATCGCTGCGCCTATCTGCTGCGCGTGGAACGCGCGCGGCCGTCGAGCATTCTCGTGTGCTGTTTCAACCGGAACGCCGCGCTCGAATTGCGCCGCCGGCTGACGGGTCTGGTTGCCGATGATGCGCGCGGCGTGACCGTGCTCACGTATCACGGGCTGGCCATGCGGTTGCTCGGTTATTCCTTCGCAGGCCGTGTGGAACGCAGCGGGCAGGAGATTGATTTTGAGGCGCTGATCGCCGACGCCGTGAAGCTGCTGCGGGGCGAACGCGTGCCGCCGGGCGTCGAGGCGGACGAGGTGCGGGACCGGTTGCTCGCGGGCTTTCAATACATCCTCGTGGACGAATATCAGGACATCGACCAGTCACAGTACGAGCTGATCAGCGCGCTGGCCGGGCGCAAGCTGGACGACCCCGATCTCAAGCTCTCGATTCTCGCGGTCGGCGACGATGACCAGAACATCTACGGATTCCGCGGGGCAAACGTGGAGTTCATCCGGCGGTTTCAGCAGGACTACCAAGCCGAGCCGCATTACCTCGTTGAAAACTACCGCTCAACCCGCCACATCATCGCGACCGCCAACCACCTGATTGCCGCCAACACCGACCGGATGAAAACCGCGCATCCGATCCGCATCGACCGGCGGCGCGAGAAGCTGGCGGCCGGCGGTGACTTCGGGCTGAGGGACCAACTGACCGGCGGCAAGGTGCAGGTCATCGCGGTAGCGGACGACGCGGCGCAGGCCTTCGCCGTAGTGCGGGAAATCCAACGCCTGCGGGAACTCGGCGTCGCGTCGTGGTCGGGCATCGCCGTGCTGTCGAGCACCTGGCAGGATCTCGCGCGCGTGCGGGCGCTCGCCGAGCAGGAAGGCGTCCCCGT
This sequence comes from uncultured Akkermansia sp., assembly GCA_964623105.1. Lineage (GTDB taxonomy): Bacteria > Verrucomicrobiota > Verrucomicrobiia > Limisphaerales > BJHT01 > BJHT01. The sequence continues at coordinate 1,414 of CAZUUP010000175.1, read as the reverse complement.
GCGCTGGCCGGCCGGGCGCGGGTCGTTGCCGCCGTTCCACCAGATTCGTGAGGTGCGGCGGTTTCTCGACCGGCTGGCGGAACAACGCGCGGCGCTCTGCCGCGCCTCCGATCTCAGCGCGATGGCGACCACGCTCTTCGCCGGGCAACCCGACAACCCGTGGATTCAGTTCGTTCAGCAGCTTCTCGAGGCGTGGCAGAGCGAATCCTGCGATGCCGAACTTTCCGCGCAGGACGCGCTGGAGTTTTTCTACGAAGCCTGCGCCGACAGCCGCCGCGAGTTCAGTCACGGCGACGGCGTGATCCTGAGCACGGTGCATTCGGCCAAAGGCACCGAGCACGACCACGTCCTGCTCATCGGCCCGTGGCCGCTGAAACCCGAGCGCGCGAAACAGGAGGAAGACCGCCGCGCCTTCTACGTCGGCCTGACCCGCGCACGCAAGACGCTCGCCGTGTTTGATCGGCTGGATTTTCACCCCTCGCTCCCCGGCACCTTGAACGGCCCGACGATCTTGCAACGCGATGCTCCCCGGCCCTCGCCCGAGCTGGAAATCCCGCGCGTCGGCTACACCAGCCTCGGCCTCGACGACCTGCATCTCGGCTTTCCCGGACGTTTCCCCACCGAGCACCCGATCCACGCCGCGCTCGTCCAACTTCAGCCCGGCGACCGACTGACGATGGCCCGAGTCGATGAGGCCAATGTCTGCCTGCTCGACCCGCGCGGCACCGTGGTAGCGCGGTTGTCCCAAAAAGCCGCGGCCACCTGGCTGCCGCGTTTGGAATCCATCCGCGAAATCCGCGTGCTCGCCCTCGCCCGGCGCACCCCTGAGCAAGACCCGGATGAAGCGCGCCGCAGCCGCTATCAAGTTGCGATGTGGGAAATTCCACTGGTCGAGGTCGTTTTCAGCGAGGCGGCGGCATGAAGCACTGGCGGGGTTCTCAGCGGTGGAGATTGCGAATACTGCGGCCACCAAAGCCGGGAGCCGTTCGCAGGCATCCGTTGAATTCAGGAGTCAATTGTTGATAGTCGCGACAGAGGTTTCGGCCGGCAAGAAGCGTTTACCGGTACCGATTTGGACGAGTGGGGCACATTGCCATATTGAGTAAGAGGCGCTGGTGTGAGTGACGCTGGAGTGCTGGGAGGCGCGGGGAACTTTCTGGGGGGGGTTCGACTGTCCGGTGACGCCGCAGAGCTGTGATTCACCAGCGAGGTGGGTCACCCGCAAGAGCCACGCCTTTGAGCGTTAGTTCGCGACAAAGGTCTTGGCGTAGCCCTTGGCAACTTGGCACTGCCGGGGTCTCCGCAGAACCGACCAGTTCGTGGCTAATCGAGTGCGGAAAATCGGTTCACTTGTTGGCAGTTCACCAATAGCGCGCTTTGTGGGGAATGATCCATCGCAGGCCGCCGCGTGGGT
>CAZUUP010000174.1:0-10240 GCA_964623105.1 uncultured Akkermansia sp. | reverse complement strand
CGATCCGGCGCGAATTCGGGCAAAGCATCATGGTCAACGCGGCCCACGCCAGCGATTCCGTCGCCAGTGCCGCGCGGGAACAGGGGATACTTCGCGTCGGCGAGAATCTGCTCCAGCGGGTCGTTGAGGACTTTTACGGCGGGTTAAACTGAAACATAAAACTCGGGCCAGCGAAGCAGTTCTTCCGGCGACGTTTCTTTATCCATGAAAACCAAGGCAGCTAAACAAGATCGGTATGTCATCATCATGGCGGGCGGGCGGGGCGAGCGGTTCTGGCCGGTAAGTCGCGAACGAACGCCCAAACAACTGATCACCCTGCTCGGCGGAACCTCCTTTCTGCAACAGGCGGTCGAGCGCGTCCTGCCGCTGGTGCCGCTCGAAAACGTGCTCATCATCACCAATGCCATTCAGGCTCCCGAGGTGCGCCGGCAACTCCCGAAGCTGCCCAAGGCCAACGTGATCGCCGAGCCATGTGGTCGCGACACCTGTGCCGCGGTCGCCCTGGGGGCCGCCATCGTCGGCCAGCGCTCGACCCAGGGCGTGATGGCGGTGTTGCCGGCCGACCATGTCATTCCCGAGCCTCGAAAATTCCAGCAGGTGCTGAATGACGCCTTCGACCTCGCTGGGCGTGGGCAGGTGATCGTCACCATTGGCATCAAGCCCACGGAGCCGGCGACCGGATATGGTTACATCCAGACCGGCATCGAACTGCCTCCACCGCACGGGGTGAAGCCCTACAAGACCGTTTTCTACAAGGCGGAACGCTTCGTCGAAAAACCCAACTTCGAGAAGGCCCAGGAATATCTGGCCAACGGCCAGTATCGCTGGAACGCCGGCATGTTCATCTGGAGCTTTGTGACCGTGACCGAGGGGCTGCAAAAGCATCAACCCGAGATGGCCGAGGCCTGCCAGCGGTGGTTCAAGGTCGCCGGCACGCCGAAGCTGGACAAGGTGCTCGCCGCCGAATACCCGCTCATCAAAAAAATTTCCATCGATTACGCCCTCATGGAACACGCCCAGAACGTGGTCGTCGCCGATGGCGCCTTCGCCTGGGACGACCTCGGCTCGTGGAACGCCCTGGCCCGCCATCTCAAGCCCGATGCGGAGGGCAATTGCGCGGTTGGCGATTTCATCCACGTCGATGCAGCGCGGAACATCATTTTTGACGCCCGCACCAAGCACCGGACCCCCATCGCTGTCGTGGGATTGCGCGACTCGATCCTCGTGCAGACCGACGACGCGACCTTGCTGGCGCACAAGAGCCAGTCGCAGCGCATCAAGGAAATGGTCACCAAACTGGCCGCTGACAAACGCTATCAACATCTGGTCTGACGAGTTCCGTCCGTCGTCGGCCGCTCGGCGGGGCAGGGCAGGGCGCCGAGTCACCCCGGGCGGGATTGAACACCGGTGCGGCAGTTTCTGCCCCCCCGTATTGAAGCGGCCTCCCCTCAGCACGATAGGCGCCCAGCCGCTTGAGCGGAACCCGGAAGCTTGCTTTTGCGCTTTAAGCTTTGTGCTTTGAGCTTCGGCCCCTCCTCCGCCATCTTCTCCGCATGTCGCGCGAGTACGAACTGAAAACCTTCCGAGCCCCGGTTGAGCTGCAGATCGACTACGCCGCCGAACTCAACGAACAGCAGCACGCCGCCGTCACCGCCGCCGGCGGGCCATCCCTCGTCATCGCCGGCGCTGGGTCGGGGAAGACCCGGACGCTGACCTACCGTGTCGCCTTTCTTCTCGAAAACGGTGTTCCGGCAGACCGCCTCCTCCTCCTCACTTTCACCAACAAGTCCGCCCGCGAAATGATGCGTCGCGTAGCCGAACTGCTCGGACGCGATCTCCCCGAACTTTGGGGCGGCACCTTTCATTCCATCGGCTCCCGCATCCTTCGCCGCCACGCCGACCGGCTCGGTTTCCGTCCCGACTTCACCATTCTCGACCGCGAGGACGCCTCCGCCCTCTTGAAGACCTGCGTCGCCGCTGCCGAAATTGACATCAAAGCCACCCGCTTTCCGAAGCCGGACGTGCTGGGCGACATCTTCTCCCTCGCCCTCAACACCCATCGCTCCATCCCCGAGGTCATCGCCGACGCCCACCCCCACTTCATTCACCTCACCCCGCAAATCCTTGACCTCTCTCGTCGTTACGCGGCCCGGAAACTTGCCGCCAACGTCATGGACTTCGACGACCTCCTCGCCCTTTGGCTCCGTCTCCTCCGCGACGACCCCGAGGTTTGTGAACTCTACCAGCGCAAATTCCAGTACCTCCTCGTGGACGAGTATCAGGACACCAACAAACTCCAGAGCGACATCATCGACCTCCTCGCCGCCCGCCACAAAAATGTCATGGTCGTCGGCGACGATTCCCAGAGCATCTACGCCTGGCGCGGCGCCCACTTCAAAAACATCCTTCAGTTTCCCCAGCGTTATCCCGGCGCCAAGACCTACAAGATTGAAGTCAACTATCGCAGCACTCCCGAAATCCTCGCCGTGGCCAATGCCGCCATTGCCGCCAACACGCAGCAGTTTGCCAAACAACTTACCCCCGCCCGCAAGTCCAGCGTCAAACCCGCCCTCATCCCCTGCGGCGATCCCGCCGAACAGGCCGCCTTTGTCGCCCAGCGCATCCTCGAACTCCGCGACGAGGGCGTGGGCCTCAACCATCAGGCTGTCCTCTACCGCTCCCACTTTCACGCCCTCGAACTCCAGCTCGAACTTACCCGCCGCAACATTCCCTTCACCATCACCAGCGGCATCCGTTTCTTCGAGCAAGCTCACATCAAGGACCTCACCGCCTATCTGCGCCTTGTCTGCAATCCCACCGACGAACTCGCCTTCAAACGCATCGTCCAGCTCATGCCGGGAATTGGCACCGGTGCCGGCGAAAAGCTCTGGCAGCAGTTCGCCGCTCAACTTCCCCCGCCCGTGCCCGCCCCGTCGTCGCCCGATCCCTCCGCTCCGTCGCCTCCCTCGCCTACAGGCGCCAGTCCCGCCCCCATCGCCACGGCGCTCCAGAAATGCGCCGCCAAAGTGCCGAAGAAAGCCGCCGCGGCCTGGGCCCAGTTCACCCCCACCATTGCCCAACTCGAAGCGCAACCTGTTCGCAGCCAGCCGGCCCGCATGGTCAAACTCGTCCTCGAAGCCGGCTACGAGGATTATCTCGAAGAAACCTACCCCAACTTCCGCGCCCGCCTCGAAGACCTCGAACAGCTCGCCGCCTACTCCCAGCAATTCAAGGGCCCCGAAGATTTTCTCGCCCAGCTCGCGCTCCTCACCAACATCGAAGCCGACGTGGCCGCCCCGAAAAACAACGACGAGGAACAGGTCCGCCTTTCCACCATCCATCAGGCCAAGGGGCTCGAATTCGATGTCGTCTTCCTGATCATGCTCTGCGATGGACTTTTCCCCTCCGCTCGTTCCCTCGAAACCGTTGACGACGAGGAGGAAGAACGTCGCCTCTTTTACGTCGCCGTCACCCGTGCCCGGAACGAGCTGTATCTAACCTATCCCCTTGTCCGTTTCACACCCGGCGGTTATGGAGGCGATCCCATGCAACAACCCTCCCGCTTCCTCGGTGAAATTCCACCGGACCTGCTCGACGAGTGGAACCTGCGTCAATGACCGCCATCCGCGGGTTCGAATGACCGGTCAAAATTCCGGCGCATTGCTTGCCGTCCGCCGCCCCGCGCCTGCTCCGGCTATTCCACCTCCAGCTTCCACGGACCGAGCAGTTGCAATTCATCCACCAGAAACTCCGCCGGCCCGTTCGCCAAAAACTCCATCGCCAGCAAATCCACCTCCGCCACCGGCCCCTTTCCGAACCGCCCAAACGCCAGATCGACCTTCTGCCAACGCTCGGTCACCGTCACCTCCCGTTCGTAAGGCATCACCACCTCCTGCTGTCCGCCCGCGTTGGCAAACAGCGTGAACCGCACCCGGCCGGCACCGTTCCGCGTTCGCATCCACAACCGCAGGCCCGTCGCCGACCGCTCCACAATCTGCCAGCCCCGCACTCGCGTGGTCGCCACCCCGACGCTTCGTCCGGCACCCGGCACCGCCACCCGCAGCGATGCCTTGCCCTGCTTCGCCAGGGGATCGATTTCCAGCGGCCTTCCTCCCGCCGCCGCTCCGTGCCAGCGCCAACTTTCCAAACTGCCCTCGAACCCCTCCAGATATGGCCAGAAAATCCGGCTCGGCTCCTCCAATCCCGCCGCGCGCGGTATGCATATTCGCATCCCTGAAACCTGCGCCCCTGAACCCGCACCGACGCGCAGGAAAAATATCATCGGGATATCCACGCTTTCCACCGGCACACTGGCCTCCCATTTCGCCCCGCGGAACGACATCGGATACTGCCGCCAATCCCGCGCCGGCCAATGCCCCGCAGTCTCCGCGCTTGCAAACAGGGTCACCGCCCCCGCGCCTTGTCCTCCGGACCAGTAGATCTTCAATTTCCCCGCCACCGCGTCCGTTGCGATCGCCTCGAAACCAGCCGTCGTGCCCGTTCGCACCCCCGCCGCCGCCGGATACTCCGCCGCCCCCGCCAGCCAGTGATCAGCCTGCGGCTTGACTGCCTCCGCGCCCCCCGCGCCGCCCGCCACCAGCAGCAGCAGCAGCAGCACCCATCGCGCGCCGCCCGCTCTTGTCCATTTTGCGAGCCATTCCATGAGTCCAGCCCGCCGTATCCCCGGTCCCGTTTACTTGTCCGACTTCCCTGATTTCGGTGCCGCGCCCTTTTTGCCTCCAGCACTCAGGATCGTGCCGGTCAGGACGCCGACCCCGAAAAATGCGAAGTACATGATTGCCGCCGGCTGGCTCACACCCTTGAACAGCGGGGGCAGGCTGAAACTCACCTGCTGCTGATTGTTCATGCCCATCAACACGAGCAACAACAGCATCAACATCGCAAAAATAGTCTTCAACAGAATCTTCGCATTCATAAAAATTACCGGTTCGGACACTAGAAGTTGCCCGCCGTACCGTCAACCAGTTGCTGCCCAGCGCGCAAAACGCGGCCTTTCCGCCTTCCCTCCAGGCGTGAAACCCCGCCGGTTCCGTCTCGCCAATGCCAACCACCTTGCCCAGACTCTCGACATGAAATTGCAGCAAGGTCAGGTCTGGTTGCGCGACGGCGAGTACCTGCGCATCGTGGAACTCCAGCGCCTCGAGGTCGAATACAAGTCCCTCCTTGATCTCCACAGCCGGGACGGCACCCACCATCGCCTTTCCAAGAAAGAATTCTGCCGCCTCCTCAAAGGTGCCTCGCTCCTTCCGCCTGAGCGGATTCCCGTCCAACGACAGAAAAGCTAATACACTAAATCTGCACAGCGCCTGACAAAATACGGTTGGCGAGATGAGTTCACCTGCGCCATGAATTGCCGCGCAAACTGTCGTTTGTGATGCGTACTGCTGAGAAGAATATTGACCGGGCAAATGCCCGGGCTGCTTTTGTCGCGCTGTCCCCCGCTGCGTCGGGCGACTGTGCTGCCGCGTCCCGCCCCGCCTGCTCCCACTGCGGCGCACCGTGCCCCACGTCCGCCTTTGCGCACGACGGCAAATCCTTCTGCTGCCACGGCTGTCGCACGGTTTTTGAATTGCTCACGGAAAACGGCCTCGCCGATTTCTACCGCCTCAGCGACACCGCCGGCGTTCGCGTCACCCGCCCCGCTGCCCCCGACCAGTTCGCCTATCTCGACGCCCCCGAGACCCGCGCGCGGCTCGTCGATTTCTCCGACGCCCGCCTCACCCGCGTCACCTTCCGCCTCCCCGCCATTCACTGCATCGCGTGCGTGTGGTTGCTCGAGAATCTGTTCCAGCTCCAGCCCGGCATCGGCTCCTCGCAGGTGAATTTCCCGCGCCAGGAAGCCGCCATCGCTTTCGACCCCGCCCGGGTCAAACTCAGCGAAATCGCCGCGCTCCTCACCTCGCTCGGCTACGAACCCGACCTCAAACTCGCCGACCTCGACACCGCGGCCGCCGCCCGCCGTCCCGTCTCGCGCCGCCTCTGGCTGCAGCTTGCCGTCGCCGGCTTCGCTTTCGGCAACATCATGCTCTTCAGCATCTCGTCCTACTTCGGACTTGATGGCTTCAGCGGTCCCGGCCTGCAAAAACTCTTCGGCTACCTCAGCCTCGTCCTCGCGCTGCCGGTCTTCTTCTTCAGCGCCGCCGACTACTGGCGCGCCGCGTGGATCAGCCTGCGCCAGCGTGTGCTCACGATCGATGTCCCCATCGCCACCGGCATCGCCGCGCTGTTCGCGCAGAGTGTTTATGAAGTCGTCAGCGGACGCGGCGAAGGCTACTTCGATTCCCTCGCCGGGCTGCTGTTCTTTCTCCTCGGCGGAAAACTCTTCCAGCAGAAAACCTACGAACGCCTCGCCTTCGACCGCGATTACAAATCGTTCTTCCCCCTCTCCGTCACGCGCCTCGCTCGCCCATCCAGCGCCGCTCGCGTCTACGCAGGCCCAGTCGAAGAACAGGTCTCCCTCGCCCAGCTTGCCCCCGGCGACCATCTCGCTCTGCGCCACGGCGAACTCATCCCCGCCGACGCCCGCCTCCTCTCTGGCCACGCCGTCATCGACTACAGCTTCGTCACCGGCGAATCCGAACCCGTCGAGAAAAACCCCGGCGACCCGCTCTTCGCCGGCGGACGACAAATCGGCGGCCGCATCGAAATCGAACTTACCAAGAACGTCTCGCAGAGCTACCTCACCTCGCTCTGGAACCAGGACGCCTTCCGCAAAGACAAGTCCGGCACCTTCGACAACCTCACCAATCGCTACAGCCAGCGCTTCACCAAAATCATCCTCGCGATTGCCCTCGGAGCCGCGCTGTTCTGGGTCTTTGCTGATCCCGCCAAAGCGGTGAAGTCCTTTACCTCGGTTCTGATCGTCGCCTGTCCGTGCGCCCTTGCGCTCGCCGCGCCCTTCGCGCTCGGCACCGCGCAGCGCGTGCTCGGTCGCCGCAACGTCTTCCTGAAAAATCCCGGCGTCCTCGAAACCCTCGCTCGCGTGGACACGCTCGTCTTCGACAAAACCGGCACGCTTACCGCCGCGGGTGCCGGCTCCGTCGCGTGGCACGGCGCGCCGCTCTCGGAAGCCGAAGAACGCTGGCTCTACTCGATGACCCGCCACTCGACCCACCCGCTGCCCGTTCGCATCGGCGAAGCCATCGCACGCCAACATTTTCCCGAGCCGGTCCGCTCCTTCCTCGAAACTCCCGGCTGCGGCATGGAAGCCTCTGTCGCCGGTCAGGAAATCTGGATGGGTTCTGCCGCCTGGCTCGCCTCGCGCAATGTTTTCGCCCCGCCGCCAGACGCCACTGCCAGCGCCACCGCCTCCTCCGTCCACGTCGCCCTCAACGGTCGTCATCGCGGCTGCTACCATCTCGCCAGCGCGCTCCGCCCCGCCACTGAAACCCTCATCGCCCGTCTCGCCCCGCACTATTCCCTCGCGCTCCTCAGCGGCGACCACGCCCGCGAGCAGGCCCGTTTTCTTGAACTCTTCGGCCCCGCCGCCGCGCTCCATTTCCAACAAACTCCGCTCAACAAACTCGCCTTCATCCGCGACCTCCAAGCATCTCGCAAAACCGTCGCCATGATCGGCGACGGCCTCAACGACGCCGGAGCCCTTCAGCAAAGCGACGTGGGCATCGCCGTCGTCGAACACATCAACGCCTTCTCCCCCGCGAGCGACGTCATTCTCGCCGCCGGCATGATTCCTCGCCTCGCCGATATTCTGCGCTTCGCGAAAAGCTCCGTCCGCACCGTCCGCGCCGCATTTCTCATCTCCACGCTCTACAACATCGTCGGCATCAGCATCGCCGCGAGCGGACGCCTCTCGCCCATCGTCTGCGCGATCCTCATGCCGCTCAGTTCCATCACCGTCGTCGCCTTCGCCTGCGGCATGACCACGTGGCTCGGACGCGGGCTCGATCAATCGGAGGTGAAACCATGAGCGTCATGTATCTCCTCATCCCGCTCAGCATCCTGATCGCCGCCGGCTTTCTCTACGCCTTCTTCTGGGCCGTGCGCTCGGGGCAGTTCGAGGACACCACCACGCCCTCGCTCCGTCCGCTCCTCGACGACACGCCCGCGCCGCGCCGGCCCGCACCCGCTTCCGTTCCCGCAGCTTCCGTTCACTCCGTCGCAACCACCCGTTCGACTTCGTCCCCTCCCTCGGCAATCCCATGAACATTGAATCCTTCAAATACGACAACCGCATCGTCCGCGCCTTCGCCATCGCCACCGTCATCTGGGGCATGGTCGGTTTCGCCGCCGGACTGCTCATTGCCTGCCAGCTCTTCTGGCCGCAACTGAACCTCAACCTCGAGTTCACCACCTTCGGCCGCCTCCGCCCGCTCCACACCAACGCCGTCATCTTCGCCTTTGTCGGCAACGGCATGTTCATGGGCATCTACTATTCGCTCCAGCGCCTCTGCAAAGCGCGCATGTTCAGCGACGCCTTGAGCTGGATTAATTTCTGGGGCTGGCAGGCCATCATCGTCGCCGCCGCCATCACGCTCCCGCTCGGCCTGACCAGCAGCAAGGAATACGCGGAACTCGAATGGCCCATCGACATCGCCATCACCCTCGTCTGGGTCGCCTTCAGCGCGAATCTCTTCGGCACCATTTTCAAGCGCCGCGAGAAACATCTCTACGTCGCCATCTGGTTCTACATCGCCACCGCGCTGACCATCGCCATCCTCCACATCACCAACTCGCTGGCCGTCCCCGCCAGCCTCTTCAAGAGCTACTCGATCTACGCCGGCGTGCAGGATGCGCTGGTCCAATGGTGGTACGCGCACAACGCCGTCGCCTTCTTCCTCACCACGCCCTACCTCGGCCTGATGTATTACTTCCTGCCGAAAGCCGCGGACCGCCCCGTGTTTTCCTACCGGCTCTCGATCATCCATTTCTGGGCGCTCATCTTCATCTACATCTGGGCCGGTCCGCATCACCTCCTCTACACCGCGCTGCCGGACTGGGCGCAATCGCTCGGCATGGTCTTCTCGATCATGCTCGTTGCTCCGAGTTGGGGCGGCATGTTGAACGGCCTCCTCACCCTGCGCGGCGCGTGGGACAAGGTCCGCCAGGACCCGATGTTGAAATTCATGGTCGTCGCCCTCACCGCCTACGGCATGGCCACGCTGGAAGGCCCGATGCTCTCGATCAAGTCCGTCAACTCCCTCTCGCACTACACCGATTGGACCGTCGCCCACGTCCACACCGGCGCGCTCGGCTGGAACGGCTTCTTCACCTTCTCGCTGCTCTACTGGCTCTTCCCGCGTCTCTACAACACCAAGCTATGGTCCATCAAACTCGCCAACTACCACTTCTGGATTTCCCTGCTCGGCATGATGTTTTACGTCGTGCCGATGTACTGGAGCGGCATCACGCAGGGCCTCATGTGGAAGCAATTCACTCCCGAGGGCTTCCTCCAATATCCGAACTTCCTCGAGACCGTTCTCCAACTTATCCCGCTCTACCGTCTCCGCGCGATTGGCGGCACGCTCTACATCATTGGCTCAGCGCTCATGTGCTGGAACTTGTGGAAGACCGCGCAGAGCGGCGTCTTCCAGCCCGAGCAGGAAGCCCAGGCCGCCGCGTTGCGCGACACCCACGCGCCCGCCGCCGGCGAGCACGGTCATCGCGTGCTCGAATCCAAGCCCGTGCTCTTCAGCGTTCTGGCCACGATCGCCGTGCTCATCGGCGGCGCGGTCGAAATCATCCCGCTGTTTGTCATCAAGGAAAACGTGCCCACCATTGCCAACGTCAAGCCCTACACGCCGCTTGAAGTCCTTGGTCGCGACATCTACATCCGCGAAGGTTGCGTCGGTTGTCACTCCCAGATGATCCGCCCATTCCGTTCCGAAACCGAGCGCTACGGCGAATACTCGAAGGCCGGTGAGTTCGTTTACGATCATCCCTTTCTCTGGGGATCCAAACGCACCGGCCCCGACCTTCATCGCAGTGGAGGCAAGTATCCCGACGCGTGGCATTACAACCACATGGACGACCCTGGTACCACCTCGCCCGGCTCGATCATGCCGCGCTATCCGTGGCTCCTGACCAAGAAGCTCGACACCGCGTCGCTCCCCTCGCGCATTCGCGCCCTGCGCAAGACCGGCGTCCCCTATCCCGACGGCTTCGAGGGAACTGCGCAAAAGAACCTCGAAACCCAGGCCGGCAAGATCGTCGCGAACCTCAAGCAAGGCACCATCACCGCCGCGCCCGACCGCGAAATCAT